>JAIBBA010000153.1 GCA_019694895.1 Chitinophagales bacterium | reverse complement strand
CGGCAATCAAGTAGCCATGTATATGCTCAACACCAAATTGGCAGAACTGGAGTTGTTGTATATATCCGGGCAGATGTTTGTGGGGGAGTGAGCTTGCATCGCCGAACAGGCGGGTGGGTGAGTGGGTGAGTGGGTCAGTGGGTGAATGAAAGGAATATAGAAAAATCAATAAAGAATAAAACTTGAGCTCCTCCGCGCCTCAGCATCTCCGCGCCTGCCTTGCCGGCAGGCAGGCCTCCGCGTGAAAATCACCTGTCTTTCCTTACACCTCCCTTCGAATCTTCGATTCTTCAATCCTTCGAATCTTTAGTAACCTTCCTCCGCGCCTCTGCGCCTCTGCGTGACACCCGCCGTTAGTAATTCACCACCGGTCTCAACCATTTTTCCATCTCCACAAAATCTTTCCCCTTCCGCTTGGCCAGATCCTCAACCTGATCTTTGCCAATTTTTCCCACACCAAAATACTTCGCATCCGGATGCGCAAAATACCATCCGCTCACACTCGCTGCAGGATACATAGCCATGCTTTCTGTCAATTGAACTCCGGTGTGTTTGGTTACATCCAACAAATTAAACAAGCTAACCTTCTCCGTATGATCCGGACAGGCAGGATAACCGGGGGCAGGACGTATGCCCTGATATTGTTCGCTGATGAGCGCCTCATTAGTTAATTGCTCATTCGCTGCATATCCCCAATACTTAGTGCGCACCTGCTGATGCATATATTCTGCACATGCTTCCGCCAACCTGTCGGCTAATGCTTTTAATAAAATGCTTTTGTAATCATCATGTGCAGCGTTAAATTCAGCCAGCTTCGTTTCAATTCCAATACCTGCTGTAACGGCAAATGCACCCATGTAATCTTTTACGCCGCTGTTTGCACTTAATACAAAATCACTCAAACAATAATTTGGCTGACCATCGGCTTTTTTATTCTGCTGTCGTAGGTGGTGCAATCTGGTTTGTGTTTCTTCGATCACAATATCATCACCATCTCTATTACATGCAAATAATCCGATCACTGCTTTCGATTGCAACCATTTTTCATGCGCGATCTGTTGCAACATTTCCTGTGCATCATCAAACAATTTCTTCGCTTCCTCGCCAATAACCGCATCTTCAAATATCATAGGATATTTTCCATGCAATTCCCATGTTGTAAAAAATGGGGTCCAGTCGATATACGGGATCAGCGTATCAATTGCAATATCCAAAACATGTATACCGGGCTGAACAGGCTGATAAGGATTATGCGCTGCTTCAGATAAAGTAAATGCATTATTCCGTGCTTCTGCTAAAGTTAAATATCCTTTAAATGATTGTCGCGCTGCATGTTGCTGCTGCACGATCGCATACTCATCAGCGATCTCTTTAACGAATGCAGCTTTTTCTCCGCCCAATAATTTCCCCGCAATCGTAACACTGCGTGAAGCATCGGTTACATGCACAACAGCTTGCTGGTATGCCGGAGCAATTTTTACAGCCGTATGTGCCCGCGAAGTAGTGGCACCACCAATCAATAATGGTGTTGACATATGCCGCTCCTGCATCAGTTGCGCTACATGCACCATCTCATCTAATGATGGTGTAATTAATCCGCTCAATCCTATGATGTCTGCATGCTCCTGCACTGCTGTCTGCAATATTTTCTCGGCAGGCACCATCACCCCCAGGTCGATAATGTCGTAATTGTTACAAGCCAAGACAACACCCACAATATTTTTTCCGATATCATGCACATCACCTTTCACCGTTGCCAGCAATATTTTCTTTCTGTTGCTGCTTTGATTGTTTTGCAATTTTGTTTGTTCAATATATGGCTGCAAATAGGCTACTGCTTTTTTCATTACACGCGCGCTTTTCACCACCTGCGGCAGAAACATTTTTCCGCTGCCAAAAAGATCGCCTACTACCTGCATGCCGGCCATGAGCGGACCTTCAATGATCTCCAGTGGTCCGGGATATGCGGGCAATGCCTCTTCCATATCTGCTTCAATATGATCGGCGATGCCTTTCACTAAGGCGTGTTGTATGCGTGCTTCAAGGGGCAAGCTGCGCCAGGTATCTGTTTGAATTGCTGTTTTATCTTTTTGCTTTAACTGTTCTGCAAAGCTGATCAGTTTTTCTGTTGCATCCGGATGGCGATTCAATAATACATCTTCAATATGTTGTAATAATGCAGCATCAATATTTTCATAAATATCTATCATGCCTGCATTCACAATGCCCATATCCATACCTGCTTTGATGGCGTGGTATAAAAATGCGCTGTGCATGGCTTCGCGAACGGTATTATTGCCCTGAAATGCAAAAGATATATTACTTACGCCACCGCTCACTAAAGCACCCGGCAGATTTTCTTTGATCCATGCGGTCGCTTTAATAAAATCAACAGCATAATTATTGTGTTCTTCAATGCCTGTGCCTACCGTCAAAATATTCGGATCGAAAATGATATCGGTAGGGGAGAAGTGTACTTCTTCTGTCAGTATTTTATAGGCACGTGCACAAATAGCAATGCGATGTTCGAAGCTGGTCGCCTGACCTGTTTCATCAAATGCCATCACGATCACTGCTGCACCTAATCTGCGTGCCTCGCGTGCATGATGTTTAAATGCTTCCTCACCTTCTTTCAGAGAAATGGAATTTACTACCCCTTTTCCCTGAATACATTTTAATCCCGCTTCGATCACTTCCCATTTACTGGAATCTATCATCACCGGTACTTTCGAAATATCCGGTTCTGCAGCGATGAGATTCAGGAAAGTGCGCATTACTTCAACAGAGTCGAGCATCCCTTCATCCATATTCACATCAATCATCTGCGCGCCATTCTCTACTTGTTGACGCGCAACCACTAATGCTTCATCATATTTCTCTTCCGTTATTAATCGCTTGAATTGTTTACTGCCTGTAATATTGGTGCGCTCACCCACATTGAGGAAATTGCTTTCAGGATAGATCACTAATTTTTCCAGACCTGAAAATTTCGGTAAGCACGGAAGCGTTGGCGGTACCCGCGGCGGATATTTTTTTGCTTTTTCTGCGATATTGCGAATATGATCGGGCGTGGTGCCGCAACATCCGCCAATAATATTTACCCAGCCATGTTGCAGATACACTTCTACATCGTTGCCATTGCTTTCAGGTGTTTCATCATATTCACCAAAAGCATTAGGTAAACCTGCATTCGGATAAGCAGATACGAACAGATCTGTTTCGCGGGATAATATTTCGATATGTTCTTTTAATTGTTTCGCACCGAGTGCACAATTCAACCCGATGCTCAACAAAGGCAAATGACTCATAGAAATAACAAATGCTTCGAGTGTTTGTCCGCTCAACGTGCGACCACTGGCATCTGTTATGGTTCCGCTTACCATTATTGGAAGCGACATTCCTGTTTCGTTAAATAATTTATCGATAGCATACAATGCAGCTTTTGCATTCAATGTATCGAAAATTGTTTCGATGATGAGGATATGTGCACCGCCATCCATTAATCCGCGTGCGGCATCATAATATGCTTGTGCCATTGCATCGAAATACACCGAGCGGAATCCTGGATTATTGACATCCGGTGAAAGGCTGAGCGTTTTATTGGTGGGTCCGATAGCTCCGGCAACAAACCGCGGTTTTTCAGGATTGAGGGCTGTGAAGGCATCTGCCTCCAGGCGGGCAATTTCTGCACTCACCTTGTTGAGCTCATATCCTAGGGATTCCAGGTGATAATCAGCCTGAGCGATTGCAGTAGCCCCAAAAGTATTGGTTTCAATAATATCGGCTCCTGCTTCAAGGTATTGGCGATGTATCTCGCGGATCACCTCGGGTTTGGTAATGGACAGCAGGTCGTTATTCCCTTTGAGGTCGTGCGGATGAGTGGCAAATCGTTCGCCCCTGAAATCGGCCTCCGACAGCTTATAGCGCTGAATCATGCTCCCCATAGCGCCATCAAGCACTAAAATGCGTTCCTTGAGTATCTTCCTAAGCTTTTGTTCCACAGCGCAAAAATAGGTGAACACAGATAAGAGCCGTTTAGTTTTGAGAAAATTGACAATTCAATCGCAAACGGAACGTTTGGTTGCATTTTATGCAAAACCGAAACATAAGGCTTTCAGCGATTTGAAGACTTTGTAAATACTGCTGCATTTTGGCTCCGGCGTGACAGGCAAAAAAAATTATTTATAAACTAAATTCATTGATAATCAATTAATTAGACAATTAAATGACTGAAATTTCGACACATTTAAGCATTCCTGTGACATTGAACAGTTCCTTGTTTATAAAAAGGAAGAAAAAAACTTGTTGGAATTAAAAATCTTGTAACTTTACGCAACTTTTTTGGGGGAGGGGGCGTCTTGTTCTTCGATATAGCAATATATTGATTTTGTGCTCATCGCGTTTTTCTCCTCCGACGTGAGCCTAGAAACACCACACACCAAACAGTATTATTTATTTAACGTATTGATTTATTAACCCTAACTATTCATTTCACATGTTGAAAAAATCGTTACTTTCTACGGCCTTCGCTTTTGTGCTTGGAGGTCTGGTGATGGCTCAGGCTCCATCAAGAAGCTGCGCCACTATGGATGTGGATGCACGCCTTCGTGCTGAAGACCCAACCTACGCTGCAAATCGCGAAGCGATCGAAGCATTTACTCAAAACTACATTGCCACCGAAGGTGAGCGCGCTGTAGTTACTATCCCTGTTGTAGTACACGTTGTTTATAACGTTGCTGCTGAAAACATTTCTGACACACGCATTTTCGAACAAATTGATGTATTGACAAAAGACTTCCGTCGCCTCAATGCTGACGTTGGTGAAACTCCTGCCTATTTTGCCGGTGTTGCTGCCGATTGCGAAGTAAGCTTTTGTCTTGCTACTGTAGACCCAAGTGGTAACCCTACTACCGGTATTACACGCACTAGCACTACCAAAACTTCATTCAGCACTGCTGATGATATGAAATTTGCTACTTACGGACACGTTGCTTGGGATCGCAACAAATACCTCAACTTGTGGGTATGCGACCTCGGAAGCGGTTTGTTAGGTTACGCTCAGTTCCCTGGTGGTGCTGCTGCTACTGACGGTGTAGTTATTGACTACGCTTACTTCGGTGTTACAGGTGCAGGTGCTCCTTATAACGAAGGTCGTACTGCTACCCACGAAGTTGGTCACTGGTTAAATCTTTACCACATTTGGGGTGACGATGGTACCGGTTGCGGTGGTTCAGACTCAGTTGCCGATACTCCAAACCAAGCTGATGAGAACTATGGCTGTCCCGGTGGAACTATCCGTATCTCTTGCTCTAACGGTCCTAACGGCGACATGTATCAAAACTACATGGACTACACTGACGATGGTTGTATGAACCTCTTCACTGCAGGACAAAAAACTCGTATTCAGGCATTGTTTGCTGTTGGTGGTTCACGCGTGAGCCTCACAACTTCTAATGGTTGCGGTGCCGCGGCTACTTGTAGCACTCCTACAGGCATGTCTACCACATCAATTGGTACTACTTCAGCTACCTTCAACTGGACTGCTGTTGCCGGAGCTTCTAGCTACAATGTACAATATCGTATCGTTGGTGCTGCCACTTGGACTTCTACAACTTCAGCTACAAACTCTAAAGCTGTAACAGGTCTTACTGCAGGTTCTAACTACGAATGGCAAGTACAAACAGTTTGTGCTGGTGGCACCAGCTCTTGGACTGCTTCTACAAACTTCTCAACTACAGGTGGTGCAACTTGTGCTGTTCCAACCGGTATGAATACTACTTCTATTGGCACTACTTCAGCTACCTTTAACTGGTCTGCTGCGGCAGGTGCTACCAGCTATAATGTTCGCTATAAAGCAACTGCAGCTGCTACCTGGACTACGACTACTTCAGCTACCACTTCTAAAGCTGTTACCGGCCTCACTGCAGGAACTGCTTACGAATGGCAAGTACAAACTGTATGTAGCGGTGGAACAACTTCAGCTTATACAACATCAACCAACTTCACTACAACAGGTGGTGCTACTTGCGTTGATAACTACGAACCAAATAATAGCAGAGGTACAGCAGCTCTCGTATCAACAGGCGTAACTTATGGCGAATTGATTGCTACCAGCACTGATATCGACTGGTTCAAATTCACTACCACTTCACCTAATACTAAAATTAAAGTGAATATGACTTCATTACCTGCTGACTACGATATTCGTCTTTACGACAATGCCGGAACTCAGAAAGGTTCTTCAATCAATGGTGGAACAACAGATGAACAAATTATATGGAACTCAACTTCTGCAGGCACTCGCTATATTAAAATTAACGGCTATGCCGGAGCATTCAATGCCTCAGATTGCTATGATTTCTTAATTTCTGTTGCTTCAACTAACTGGAAAACTGATGAAGCTTTTGCAGATGTTGCAGGTAAAGAATGGGAAAATACTATCATGGGTATCTATCCTAACCCTGTAACAGGTTCTGTAGTTACTGTTGACTACTTCAGCGTGTTGGAAGATATGGATGTTACCGTTCAAGTATTCGACGTGCTCGGCCGCATGGTGAGCTCTTCAGTAGTTGGTATCGTTAATGGTCCTAACTCTATCGACCTCAATGTTGCTGATCTTCAATCAGGTATGTATTTCGTAACGATCAGCTCTGCGAAATTCATGCAATCACAAAACTTCATTGTAGAATAATACATTTCTGCAATCAACCTATAAAAGAGGCTGTCTTATTAAGGCAGCCTCTTTTTTTTGGTGAGTGGTGAGTGGTGAGTGGGCAGTGGGTCAGTGGGTGAGTGGGTGAGTGAGGCAATTTCACGACTCACGATTCACGACTCACGATTCACGA
>JAIBBA010000152.1 GCA_019694895.1 Chitinophagales bacterium | reverse complement strand
CTGATACTTGATACCTGATACTTGATACCTGATACCTGATACCTGATTCCATATCCTCATGGAGTTCGAAAGCCAAACCCCTTTAATCCCTCAGAACCACCAAAATTGCGCAGGGTTATTAACTTTGCAGAGTATGAAAATTTCATGGAATTGGCTGAATGAGTTGCTTCCACTGCCTATGAGTGCAGATGAAGCTGCCGTTTTGCTGACTGATATCGGACTGGAAGTTGAAGGTGTTTATCCCTACGAAAGCATTCGCGGTGGCATGCAGGGATTGATAGTAGGCAAAGTTGTTACCTGTGAAAAACATCCCGACGCCGACAAATTGAAGGTCACTACTGTAGACGTTGGCGGTGGTGAATTGCTCACCATCGTGTGCGGTGCGCCAAATGTTGCTGCCGGACAAAAGGTGATAGTTGCCGTAGTCGGAACTACGGTTTATCCTGTTCAAGGAGAACCATTTACCATTAAGAAAGCGAAAATTCGTGGCCAGGAGAGCAATGGCATGTTGTGTGCCGAAGATGAAATAGGATTAGGTGAATCACATGCCGGATTATTGATACTGCCTGAGGATACACCTATCGGAATTCCGGTTGCTTCTTTATTCGATATTTATACCGATCAAATTATAGAAATCGGACTCACAGCAAATCATGCCGATGCCAATAGTCATTTTGGAACGGCTCGTGAATTGCGCGCTGCCTGCATTATTCGCAAGGGATTGGATATTGCCATTCAGGATCTGTCCCTTGCTCAAATTTCAGTGAACAAAAGCGCTCCGAAAATACAGGTTGAAGTAAAAAATACTGATGCATGTCCGCGCTACTCAGGTGCATTGTTACATAATATTAAAGTTGAATCATCACCCAAATGGCTGCAACATAAATTGCGCGCTGTTGGCATGCGTCCGATTAATAATGTAGTTGACATCACCAATTACATATTGCATTTATATGGTCAGCCCTTACATGCATTTGATGCGGACAAAATAAAAGGCAATAAAGTAATAGTACAAACACAGCCTGCCGGAACAACATTTGTAACTCTGGAAGGGAAATCGCGCAGCCTGAAGTCTGAAGATCTTATGATTTGCGATGCTGAGGAAGGCATGTGTATTGCCGGAGTATACGGTGGATTGCATTCAGGTATTACAAATGAAAGCAGCTCTATATTTTTAGAAAGCGCATATTTCAATCCTTCATTTATTCGCAGAACAGAATCAGCACACGGATTAAAAACTGATGCTTCGGCACGTTTTGCAAAGGGTACAGATATTGAAATCACAATAAAGGCCTTATCGCATGCAATTGCATTGTTGCAGGAAATATGTGGTGCAACAATCGAGGGTGATATCATTGATATATATCCTCAGGTCATGTCGCCCTTCGCTGTTGATCTGCGTGCAGCACGATTGCAGGCTATCAGTGCCATACAAATTGAAGACAGCATTGTTGAAAATATTTTAGGTGCATTGAATATTACCATCGCGCGTAAATCAACCGGTGTTTGGCATACATTGGTGCCTACATATAAAAATGATGTTACACGAGAAATTGATCTTATCGAAGAGATATTGAGGATGTATGGTTTTAATAATATCCCCACACCAAAAACTGTTCGCACGCCATATTTGGTGAGTCCGAAACCTGATAGGGAAAAAGTGAAAATGGATACCATTCGTCACCTCGTTTCTCAGGGCTCGTATGAGATTGCAACGAATGCCATTTCACGTTCGAAATACAATCAGCAATTCCTTCCGCAATTAATGCATTTGCAACCTACCCTGTTGAATTCATTGAATGCCGAACTCGATAGCATGCGCATTACCATGGCATTCACCGGACTGGAAGTAATAGCCTATAATCTCAGTCACAAGCAAAGCGATTTAAATTTATTTGAATTCGGACGTGTGTATCACAAAACTGCCGATGCTTATCGCGAGCCGGAGGTATTGGCATTTTACAAAACCGGAAATGTATTTGCTGAAAGCTGGCGGATACAACAACGCAAAACCGGTTTCTATGATTTAAAGGAGCAGGTTGAGAAATTGATGTTACACATGGGTGTGAAAGCAAGCTGGAAACCTGTAGACGAAACACATCCGTTGCGTCCATTATTTGAGCAGGCAGTAACTGTTTCTGTTGGAAATGAAGTTATTGGTATATGCGGAGGAATACACAATGCTGTTTTACAATCCTTCGGCATTAAGCAGGCGGTATGGTTTGCAGAGATAAATTGGCAGCCCTTATTGCTTGCTATGGCATCGAGGAAAGTGATTTTCAAGGAAATTAATAAATATCCTGAGATGCGTCGCGACCTGGCATTGGTATTGGATGCTGATGTAGAATATCAGTCCATTGCAGCAATAGCACGTCAGGAGGGCAAGCAGATACTCAGGGAGGTAAACCTTTTCGATGTATTTGAAGGAGAGCAATTAGCAGGCAGAAAGAGCTATGCGATTGGACTGACTTTTAATGACAGCACACGAACCCTAACCGATTCAGAGGTAGATGCCGTAATGCAAAGGCTGATATCTCGCTATGAAAAAGAATTTAATGCGGTGATACGCAAGTAAAAAGTTGTAGATTAGCTTTCAAATGGAGCAGAGCGACAATTCAGAAAAACTTCAATTGCTCAGGTCAAATGTCGAGCGGCTGTTGCGCAGTTTTCAGGCTGTTCAGCAGGAAAACGACATTCTCAAGCAGCAGATCGAGGCTATTCGCCGTGGCAGTGCCGATAAAACCAAGCGGATAGAGGCGTTAGAACAGCAGGCAGAGCTTCAAAAAACAGCGCAAACCATTGCCAACATTGCCCGAAACGAGGATGGTGACGACAAAACCGAGGTGCGCAAGCGCATCAATGATCTGATCAAAGAAGTGGACAATTGCATTGCCATGTTGAGCGAATAAGGTTTCCTTATTTAGCTGTAGTGACACTTATCATAAGATTTACTTAACTTTAGTCCGTATTGGACTAAACCGTTTGCAACAAAATCAGATGGAAAGCGAGGAAAGCAAGTTGTTGAATATACATGTTACGATTTGCGACAGGCCTTACAGGTTAAAGGTCCGGCCGGAAGAAGAGGAAACTGTGCGAAAGGCGGCCCGAACCATTGCCGAAAAAATAAAGGAACTCCAGAACCAATTTGCAGGCAGCGACAAGCAGGATTATCTGGCTATGGCGTTGTTAACAGCAATGGTGGAGCAATTGGGAGCACATAAACAAAGCATATCACAGGCTTCGGACGATGGTTTAGCCGTTGCCCTTGATACCTTAAACCAACAACTCGCTGATGCTTTGCAGCAGTGATCATACTCCCTACCTGTAACTCCTTTTTAGATGTATTTTGCTGGTCACGGCCTACGTTCGTCATCATAAAATCATAGCTATGAACGAAACAGTAATGTATGTCATTATTGGTGCCGCAGCCCTACTACTGGGCATTTTAGGAGGTCGCTTGATCTTCGCACCCTCAAAAAATCAGGAAGCACTGGCAAAAAAAGAAGCTGAAGAAATTATCGCCCTCGCTAAAAAAGATGCAGAACTGATCACTCAGAAAAGCAAAACTGAAGCCGACACTTATAAAAAAGAACGCTCTTTAGAACTGAAGGATCAGATGATCCAGCAAAAAGCGGAGGTTGAAAAAGAAAGACAACACAAGGTTGGTAAACTCGAAGAACAAGAATTAAGGCTCAAACAAAGAGAGTCGCAATTAGGACAACAGCAATCGCAGGTTTCTAAAAAAGAAGCTGAATTAAATAATCAACGCGACACTTTAAATAAGCAGTTAGAATCAGTAAATGCAAAAAAAGCTGAGCTCGACAAAGCTTATGAAACGCATATCCGAAAACTCGAAGAAGTAGCCAAATTATCTGCCGACCAGGCGCGCAACGAATTAATGGAAGCGCTGAAAGACGAAGCCCGTAATAAGGCGATGGCGCATATCAAAGAAATTGTTGAAGAGGCTAAATTGAAGGCAAATAAAGAAGCTAAAAAAATCATTCTTCAAACAATACAGCGCACTGCTGCAGAGCAGGCAATTGAAAATTCCGTTTCAGTTTTCAACCTCGACAGCGATGATCAAAAAGGACAAATCATCGGTCGCGAAGGTCGAAATATTCGTGCGCTGGAAGCTGCAACCGGTGTAGAATTTATTGTTGACGATACGCCTGAAACTATTATTATCAGCGGATTTGACCCTGTTCGTCGCGAAGTGGCACGATTGAGTTTACAGCGTCTGGTAACTGATGGTCGTATTCACCCTGCTCGTATCGAGGAAGTTGTTGCGAAGACGAAAAAGCAGATGGAGGAACATATTGTTGAAATTGGTGAGCGCACAGTTATTGAATTGGGTGTTACCGGTTTACATGCTGAATTAATTCGAATGGTAGGACGTATGCGTTTCCGTTCTTCTTATGGTCAGAACTTATTACAACACTCTCGCGAGGTTGCAAATCTCTGCGCTATCATGGCTGCAGAATTGGGACTCAATCCTAAACTGGCAAAACGCGCAGGTTTGTTACACGACATAGGTAAAGTGCCTGAAGAAGAATCTGAATTGAGTCACGCTTTATTAGGTGCCAAGCTGTGCGAAAAATATGGTGAACATGCTGCTATTGTGAATGCAGTTGGTGCACACCACGATGAGATAGAAATGCAATATGTTATTTCACCAATTGTTCAGGCTTGCGATGCCATCAGCGGTGCAAGACCGGGAGCACGTCGTGAGATCCTTGAAAGCTACCTCAAGCGCATCAAAGAAATGGAAGGATTGGCACTTGGTCATGATGGGGTTGAAAAAGCATATGCTATCCAGGCCGGACGTGAGCTTCGTGTAATTGTGGAGTCAGAAAAAGTGGATGATAAGCGCGCTGAAGAATTGTCGTTCAGCATTGCGCAAAAAATACAGGATGAAATGCAGTATCCCGGACATATCAAGGTTACTGTTATTCGCGAAAAACGGGCGATTTCCTTCGCCAAATAAGCATGGTATTTTCATAAAAAAAAGGGTTGTTGATTTCTCAACAGCCCTTTTTTATGGATCACATTAAACCTCAATTAAACAGGTGCACCATGCGCAAAGAGGCCTTAGGATGCAGATTGATATCAGTATCATAAGCAGAGATCAGCGGAATTTCAGTATGAGCACCAAATACCCATTTCGTACGTGCATATTCCAAGCCGGCCATTGCTGAAACATTACTTCCTTTGGTGCCTGTCATAAAATTATCGTGATAAGTATCGCCGCTCACAAACTCGCCTGAAACACCGGCATAGGGCAGCCAGGCCGCATTCGTTTTTTTAATCGATCTCGTTACATATACATTTGCTGATTGTTGAAATCCAAATTGATAGGCAACAGCATTTTCAGTATTGTATTTACCGATATAATCTGCAGTGATGGCATTATTGCCACTTCTGATGGTATAGCGCAATCCCCAAAAAAAATCAAAACTTCCGGAGCCGGTGGAGATAGCAGCAGGAACATCATCAGCGCGAAAGTTCTCATTAAAATTTCCTGTTGGAAGTTCTATTCCTCCGCGTATACTCAGTGTTGATGATACTCTTTTCATCATCTTATCACTATTCGAATACAATATATAATTAGCCATAAAACCGGCATCCCCAATTCCTAAAGTGGTATGACTATTTTGATCATGCTCAAAATAATTATACTTCACAGGCAGGAACGCACTAATATGCAATCGCGTATTCAAGCTATAGCCACCAACAATATCGGCATTGGTATTCAATGCAAAGGAGCCTACATCACCATAACCTTGCATACTGCTATAGCCAAGTCTCAGCATAATAAAATTGTAAGTGGCGAATGCACTGAGGTTATTAAAAGTGGCGCCACTGCTGCATCCGCACTGATCGCATGCAGACAGTGGTTTCACCATTAATATCAGATTCAATAATATAGCCAATGTGAAAAGGCGTCTCATAATCATGGATTGATAGTGAGATGCACTTCTTCAATTAACCTGTCGGCATAATTACTTTCCCATGCAGAAACCACAAAGTGACACATAGTAGACATGGTAACAGACGGAATATAATGTTCATGCATGGTCAGGAAATCTGAGGTAGTGGTGGTTGAATAAGTAAACAAAGTATCGCTTGACATTTCATCTATGAGCAACATCTCGGCATTACCAATCGCCTTTGTTCCTTGCAAGTCAACTTCCATGTGCAATTCATCACCCGACACGGCAACAAAATCGGCTTCCGGTTCAACAATGGTGAAAGTTACATCATAAGTAACTTCAGGAACTTCATCTTCTTTGCATGAGGTAGCAGAAATAGCGAATATGGTACAGGCTAAAACAATAGCAGTATTAAATTTCATAAAAATTTAGTTTGTGTAATTAAAAAAAAAGATTCAAGTGCCAACGCACAGGGTTGTAATTACACAAACAAACGCGGAGGGGACTCCGGTGCGGCAATATACATATCGGCAAATTGTTGTTGCGAATGATTTTCCGTAAAGACAGAAATTACGCCTATATAAGAAGTGAAATTAAACGATGCGATAGTGTGAGGATTTAACTCACGGTTACCTGATTGAGGCGCTTTTGTATCCTGTTTCTGCTCCACATCCTTTGCCAATTGCATAGTAAGCTGGCACTTTCCTTCGCAGTTCATTTCAGGCTTATCCTTGTTTTCACAAAGGTTTGTTGCAATAAAGTCTTTGTTGACGAGGTAACCTACATACGTATAAAAAGGCGAGCAGATGCCCGACAGGTATGCAAAGGTCAGTATGATGATAACAATACGTTTCACCTCAGGGTAGTAGTGCAAAGATACATACTCACCTATTCAGGTTTATGACTTTGGTCACCATTTAAAAAAAATTAGGGATCGACCCTCAGGCCGACCCCTAACGTTACAAAACATCAGAA
>JAIBBA010000151.1 GCA_019694895.1 Chitinophagales bacterium | reverse complement strand
CATTTGTCATTTTTCCACCAATTCAATATCTTTGCACCTCCAAAACGGTGATTGTAGCTCAGCTGGTTAGAGCATCGGATTGTGGTTCCGAGGGTCGTGGGTTCGAGTCCCATCATTCACCCTAAGAAGGTTCGACTAAATAAGTCGGACCTTTTGTTTTTTATAAATATCCTCAATTTTCGCCACTCACCCCCACGCCAAAGGCAAACCAAACTCACCCACTGACCACCCGCCTACTCGGCGAGGTAAACTCACCCACCCGCCAAAGGCGAGGCAAGCTCACCAATCTCCACTCACCACTCTCCTTTCTCCTCTCTCCTTTCTCATCTTTCCCCATACCACTTACTCACCTGATTCCAATCAATCACATTGAGGAAATCGGCAATATAATCGACTCGTTTGTTCTGGTGCTTGAGGTAGTAAGCATGTTCCCAAACATCGATTCCAAGTATGGGTCGACCGCGCAGAGCAGCAACATCCATAATAGGATTGTCTTGATTAGGAGTAGTGGTAATAGCCAGGTTATTTTCCTTATCAACAATCAGCCAAGCCCACCCGGAGCCAAACACTGTTGAGGCCGATTTGCTGAATTCAGTCTTGAAATTGTCCATTGAAGTCCATTTGGCGTTGATCGCCGCTTCTAACTCAGCAGAAGCTTTTGAATCTTTAGCGGTTGGCGACATCAATTTCCAGAACATCGAATGGTTGAAATGTCCGCCCCCATGGTTGCGAATGGCATTGCGCACGGCTTCAGGCAGTTCGTTGATATTCCTGATCAGATCAGGTAGCGCGCGTCCTTTGAGCTCAGGAGCTTTTTCCAGTGCCTCGTTGAGTTTGGTAACATAAGCTTGGTGGTGCTTTGAATAATGAATCTCCATAGTACGCGCATCGATATACGGTTCCAGTGCATCATAGCCATAATCGAGTTTCGGAAGCTCAAAAGTGCCGCCTTCCGGGTTGAACTCCGCTAATGACGGCGCGGAAGCCGCATGTGCCGCTGGAAAGCGGAAACTGTTAAGAAAGCTAACACTCAGTGCCGCCAGGGTGCCTTTTATTAAAAAGGACCGGCGTGAATTGTTTGATGAATTTTCCATATAGTCTTGTCGTTATTGTCAATGATAAGTAAAACTAAACAATTGGCTGTGAATACCTGCTCAAGAAGTACTGTTCACAAACCTTAACTTTACAAACAGATTTACATGCAAAAATCGGGCGAGAATATATCATTACAGGTAGAAGGGATGACCTGCTCCAATTGTGCGCTAGGCATAAGTCGGCTAATTGAACAAAAAGGTGCACACGATATCTATGTCAATTTTGCTACGGGTGATGTTCGCTTTACCCTTACTCCTGAGCAAAAACTCAGCGTTTTTGTTGATGGTATCAATGGATTGGGCTACAAAGTAATTTCCGGGAATGCAGAACACAGCGAGCGGAAAAAAAAGTTGTCGGATATAGAAATTAAATTTCTCATCACCTTTCCATTTACATTTCTTTTATTGTTGAGCATGGTTCCGGGCTTGTCGGCCCTCCACCAACCTCTCGTGCAATTTCTATTGTGCCTGCCGGTTTTTGCCATCGGCTTTTATCATTTTGGGAAAAGTGCACTTGGCTCAATACGTTCAGGTATCATGAACATGGATGTGCTCATTTTTACGGGAAGCACCGCTGCTTTTATTTATAGCTTGTATGGTTGGTACAGCGGGAATTTCATGAGCATGATGTTTTTTGAAACGTCGGCAAGCATAATCACCCTGGTATTATTGGGAAATATGATGGAACACCGCAGTGTGCAACAGACAACTACTGCTATTCGCGCCCTACAAAAATTACAACCTGAAACTGCTAAGCGTGTGCATTTCGACCTGATGGCAGGTGGAGATCATATAGATGAAATTCCGGCGGATCAATTGCAAAAAAATGATGTTATCCTCATTAATACCGGCGATCGCATCCCTACTGATGGCATGGTCATGCATGGCAGTGCATGGGTGGATGAAAGTATGCTCACCGGAGAAAGCGCACCCGTTTACAAACAAAAAGGTGATGTGGTCACCGGCGGAACAATTTCCGTCGACGGAAGTATAAAAGCAAAAGTAACTGCTCTGCCAGCAAATTCAGTTTTAGCGTCCATCATCGAGATGGTTCGTCGCGCGCAAGTTGATAAACCAAAATTACAACGCCTCGCCGATCGTATCTCTGCCATTTTTGTGCCTGTTGTATTAAGTATTGCCTTGCTTACGCTATTAATATCGCATTTTGCCTTTCACCTGAGTTTTGAAAATTCACTTATGCATAGCATCGCAGTGCTGGTGATAGCTTGTCCTTGCGCAATGGGTCTTGCCACACCAACCGCTGTTATGGTTGGACTTGGACGCAGTGCAAAAAATGGAATTCTCATTAAAGGTGCTGCTACGGCAGAGACTTTTGCTCAAACACAAGTGATTATTTTTGACAAAACAGGAACGCTCACTGAAGGCGACCTAAAGGTAAGCGGGATGCAGCTTTTCGACTGTGATGCAGAATTTTTAGGAAGTCTGATTCAGGGTCTGGAAGTGCATTCATCTCACCCAATTGCACAATCACTGCTTCGACATTTTGCAGGCTCTTCGAAAATGAATTTCGATAATGTAACAGAAATCAAAGGCAAAGGTATCAGCGGAAAGGATGCTATAGGCATCGAATATCAGATCATCGCAGCAACTGCAGATCAACAACCGTTTGATATAGTGGTATTGCGCAACGATAAATTAATTGCAGGATTGCAATTGGAAGACAGTATTAAACAAGATGCTGCTGAAGCAATTGCATATTTTAATGAACGAGGTATTGAAACAATTTTATTGAGTGGTGATAATGCAAAAAAATGCGCTCAGGTTGCTGAAGCTACAGGAATTTCCACCGTATATGCAGCAAAATCTCCTGCAGAAAAACTAGAGCTGGTAAAACAAATCAGTTCAACCAGAACAGTGACCATGGTGGGTGATGGCATCAACGACTCTCCCGCTTTGGAATCTGCACATGTTGGAATTTCCATGAGTAATGCCACACAGATTGCCATTCAATCAGCACAGATTATTCTATTAAATGGTCATTTGCAAAAATTAGTTGATGCACATAAACTTAGTCGCGCAACATTAAAAACGATACGCCAAAATCTATTTTGGGCTTTCTTTTATAATATACTTGCAATTCCGGTAGCAGCCATCGGATTATTGAGCCCCATCATTGCCGCATTGAGCATGGCATTCAGTGATGTATTCGTTATTGGAAATGCAATACTGCTTCGCTCAAAAAAGATATAGTTCGAATGCGTTCCCCAAATTCCACACAAGCCATACAGATCTTTCAGGTAGCACGTTTCGGAGCATTGCTGCTGGCATCCATCTGCTTGTCGAAAAGCGGAATGAGCGTGCATGATATCGGTCAATATGAAACCTGTATGCTACTGGCAGGAACGCTAAGTTTTTTTTGGATCAACGGCACTACACATACCTACCTTTCACAGGCACGCAGAGGTAGATCTTCATCATTGAACAGCTCGTTGTTCTGGTCAGTGGTGTGCACTTCCATACTATTTATTGGAGGCATGCTCTTATTTCAAAAACCGCTTCTGCAGCTTTTCAAACTAGAAATTGATACCCGCTTCTTTTGGTTGTTGATCATTTTCTTTGTTGTAAATAATCTGGCATTTATTGTTGATTACTATTTGCTGGCGGCGGATAATGCTCAGGGATTACTACGCTTGAGTGCGTTTCATTTGATAGTACAAACATCTCTGATCGCTATACCGGCATTTATTTATCATGACTTTCAATCAGCATTTACAGGTGCCATCGTTTTTGTGTCAATTAAGGCTGCTATTACAATTTTTCTGACTTCGCGAAATGGCGGACTTGCTTTAGATCTTGCAGTGGTTCGCAAATTTCTGAGTGATGCATCACCACTCATTCTATCCTTTTTCTTAGGAGGCATGGCTATTTACGTTGATGGTATCATTGTAACACAGTTTTATGATAAGGGTACATTTGCTACATATCAATACGGGGCCAGGGAATTTCCGATTACATTATTACTTGCCAATGCTTTTAGCGCCGCCATGGTAGCACATATCAGCAATGCCCCCTCCGATACGGAGAAAGTATTACAAGGCACCAGCCAGCTCATGCGCAGAATATTTCCCATTGTAATCATACTGATGGCATTGAGTTATTGGTTGTATCCTTTGGTTTACAATCCGCAATTTAAAAACAGCTATATCTATTTCAATATATATTTATTACTTACCATCAGCAGGCTGTGTTTTCCAAATGCTATCTTGTTGGGTCATGGTAATTCAAAGATAATTTTGCGTGCCGGTATGATTGAATTTCTGCTGAATATCATAGTAAGTATTACCTTATTAAAACTGATCGGCATTCAAGGCGTGGCTTATGGCACCGTGATCGCCTTGATGGCAAATAAATCAATACTTATTTACCACCTCCACAAACAAGGAGTACCGTTGCGAACTTATTTCCCTGTGCGTTTGGCGAGCATTTATGGTTCAGTATTAGTAGCAGTATTTATTTTCTTCACCTATTTCATTCACCTGTGAGATCAACACAACGCCAATTTATTCTCTGGGGCAGTCTGCTTGCTCTTTGTGCAGCCATGGTAGTCGTTTGGGGCTATACGTTTGGACATGAAAACAGTATACAACTGATACCGTTTGCCTTGCATGCACATGATCCTTCTCTATATGATCAAGATTTTTTTGTGAGCCATGCTGCAGCCAGATTTCCTAATGAGCGTTCTTTCTTTATGCTGCTGTTAATGCCATTTGGCAATAATTTGGAATGGCCTTCATTTATCATTTATGTAGTCTGTTCACTGCTCCTGTTCCGCGCACTTTACGGCATTGCTATTCACTTGCTGGAAGACCCGTGGTATGCATTTGGCGCACTGATGTTGTTGATTTTCCCATTGAATTTTCATACACTAGGTCTAAATGAATTATTTGGAAGGGAGTTGAGCACCTCATTGCTGTCTGATACCGCTTGCGCATGGGCTATTTGGCACTTCCTGCAACATAAAAAATGGTCGCCATGGCTGTTGTTGATATTTGCCACACTGATGCATCCTTTAAGTGGATTGCAGGTTTTCCTGTTGATCAGCGCAACATTATTTACGCAGTCGGTATTATCACGCAGAGTTTCGCAGTTCTTTCGAATGTATGGTCTTCAAATTGCGCTGTATATGTTTACCGGAGGTGCATTTATTATCGCTCTGCAGTTGGGATTAGACGATACACAATGGGATGATGCTACGTTTTTTCAGACATTTTTTGTTTTTCGCAACGCACATCATTATATACCAACAGCATTTCCGCATAAGGATTGGGTGCTACTTGGACCATTGTATCTCATTACTCCCTTCTTATTATACCGTCAATCAAAAGCACTCTTTATATTTTCACTTTGGATCATCGGCGGGTGCATAGCTTATAGTTTCTGCGTTTTGCAATTACATAGTGTTACCGTTGCAACTGCTCAATGGTTCAAATCGACCATGTGGTTAGAATGGTTTATGATCATAGCCATCATGCTTACGGGTAAAACCCTGATCACCAATATCAAAGGTCGAAGCTACGGCCCGGCAATTTACGCACTGACTGTTCTGGTAAGTGTTGCCTGGTTATTGATCGTATTTCCGCAGTATCGTTTTTGGAAAATAAATACTGCCTACGAATTACCCTTTTATGAAGTAACTACACCGGAAATCGATATCAGCAGACAAGTAAAAGAGCGCACGGCAAAGTCTGATTTTCTGATACAGCCTGCCGGCATGGACGAATTAAAATATTATAGTGAACGCAGCAGTTTCGTAGACTACAAAGCCCTCACACATACCAAAGGTTTCATCAAAGAATGGTCGCGACGCTTTGAACTGGTGTATGATATTGATCCCGCCACCAGCAAGGTAATCAGCTTCGATGCCGTAAGACTTGCCGATGAGCATTTCAGGGCTCTGACTCCTGAAAAGCTGCGTGAACTGCATCAGACCTATGCCATTTCACATATCGTTACCTTTGCAGATGTGCAATTGCCATTCGCACTGTTATATAAAAATGAAAAATACGCACTGTATCAATTATATTAATACCCTATTATGCATTACGGTATAGCGAACCAAAGTCTAATTCCTGTCAGAAAATCGGCAGACCACGCATCGGAACAAACCACACAATTATTGTTTGGCGAATTGTATCAGGTGCATGAAGTCCGCGATACCTGGATTCGCATTGTTACACATTTCGATCAATATCCGGGTTGGATTCACATCAAACAACATACCGAACTTACAACTGCAGAAAGTGATAAATTACTGAAAGCACCGGTATCCGTTGCCGCAGAAGTTGTTCAAATCATTTCAAACAATGCACGTAGTTTTCCGGTTTTAATTGGCAGCACATTATATGATTTCGATGGTATGAATTTTCGTGTAGGCAAAGAAAAATTTGTTTATGCCGGTCAAGCCGTCAGTGCCGATAGTGGATTGATTCAAGGAGAACATATCCGACGATTTGCCCTCAAGTTTTTACATGCTCCCTATCAATGGGGCGGAAGAAGTCCTTTTGGAATCGATTGCTCCGGATTTACACAACTCGTATTTAAATTATATGGCATTTCTTTGCCTCGCGATGCATACCAACAAGCCGATAGCGGTAAAACCTTACACTTTATTCATGAAGCAAGAGAAGGCGATCTCGCATTTTTTGATAATGATGAAGGTAAGATCACGCATGTAGGAATTTTACTCGGCAATGATCAAATTATTCATGCATCAGGTTGCGTGCGCATAGATCTCATCGATCATTATGGCATTTTCAATCGCGACGAAAAGAAATATTCGCACAAGCTTCGCATCCTCAAGCGCAT
>JAIBBA010000002.1 GCA_019694895.1 Chitinophagales bacterium | reverse complement strand
TTTATTGGGAACATAACGATCGACAAAAATGTGTACATATCGTATTCAATAGCAGCGATCATAAGTTTATCGGCATTAATACATTTGGTATCAGGATGCGACATAAACTTTTTAATACATGGTTGCAAGAATCGCGAAGTGTAGAATATGTGATGGCGCATCTGCGTGCTGCACAATTTGATCCGGAATTTTATTCCCGCTACGAAGAAAATATTATTGATGCCTGGCATGCACAATTCCCCGAACATCGCATTACACAGCCTGATGAAAAAACAATTCGATCACTCATTTTCAACGCATAAACACCATGGCTGATCAACAAATAGACATGTCGCTGTCAGGCAGCTCACCCGCGAATTTCAATGGTTTACAAAAAACCGGAATCGCCATTACTTCAATCGGTATCTTATTCTTTTTTATAGCCTGGTTCGGTGTCGGAAACCAACAACCACTGATCTGCCTGTTAATTACTTTGGCAGGATTTATTATTGGTGGCATTACCTATAGTTTTGGTACATATGGTCATCTCCCAAAGGGCATAAAAAATAATCGCGCATTCTTTACATCAATCTCATCACGTGGAACGCTTGGATGGATTTCCGGAATCGTGATTACTGCATTTTATATTGCATTATACTGGCGCGACTACTGGAAATCTGTTTTACATACCGATGTTTTTGCCGGTCTGGTAAGCATGTTCGATCCCCTGAGTCAATGGATGCGGAAAGGACCTGCGGATCAATGGTTTGTTTATGGTTCTTTATATACGCTCGCTGTTTTTGTGATGGGCATAAAATTCATACTGAAATACCGACACAACAGATATCAGGTAATTCGCACCATATCGGTAATGTTTTTTCAATTTGGATTTGCATGGATTATACCTGCCGTAATGAAAGCGCTCTATAATTTCGAACCTTATTACAGTTATTTCTGGCCACTTGATTATGATGCTTTCTTTCCAAATTCTATAAATTATTTCAAAGACCAGGGAAACTTGGGTGTTTTCTTTTTATTCTGGGGAGCAGTAATGGCATTCATCGCCACACCTATACTCACTTACTTTTTTGGCAAGCGATGGTATTGCAGTTGGGTATGCGGATGCGGTGGATTGGCAGAAACTGCAGGAGACCCCTTCCGCCATCTTTCAGATAAGAGCCTGAAAGCCTGGAAAATTGAACGTATCACCATCTACTCTGTGCTCGGAGCTATCACTTTGATTACGGCAGCTTTGCTCATAGATAATTCTATGCACAATCAATTGCTGGGTTCTTCGGCAAAATGGATAGCCAAGGGATACAGTTTCGCCATAGGCATGGTATTCAGTGGGGTGATCGGCGTGGGTTTCTATCCGCTTATGGGTAGCAGGGTTTGGTGCCGTTTTGGTTGCCCGATGGCAGCTTACATGGGTATCATCCAACGCTTCAAATCGCGCTTCCGCATCACTACAAACGGCGCCCAGTGCATATCCTGCGGAAATTGCAGCACTTATTGCGAGATGGGTATCGACGTTCGTGCTTACGCCCAGCGTGGTCAAAATATTGTGAGAGCAAGCTGTGTCGGCTGCGGCGTTTGTGCTGCCGTATGCCCAAGAGGTGTCCTAAAACTGGAAACAGGCCCCGAAAATCCAAGCCGGACTGAGGTGTTATTCACATCCGACGACTTGAAAATTCTCTCCTGACATATTAGGTTTATACTGTTTAAAAGCGGTAACTTTGTGCACTTTTTCAGAGAAGGGCACGGGAACGGAAAAGCCATGGCAAAGATCAATGTAATCATCCCGGTTTTTAACGAAAGCGGGTCTATTGGTCACGTGTTAAATGATATTCCCGCCGGACTGGTCGAAGAGGTAATCGTAGTGAACAATGGTTCAACCGATAATACCGCAGAAATCGCCCGGAGCAAAGGTGCCACAGTGCTGTTAGAAGCGCGGAGGGGATATGGTTCTGCCTGTTTGAAGGGCATAGCCCATATCAGGAGAAAACCGGTAGAGCAACAACCGGATATAGTAGTGTTCATTGATGGAGATTATTCCGACTATCCGGAGCAAATGCCTGACCTGATCAGGCCGATTACAGAACAAGGGTTCGAAATGGTGATCGGCAGCAGGGAAAAAGGCACTCGCATTAAAGGAAGCATGGCCCCACAGCAGATCTTCGGCAATTGGCTTGCCACAAGCATGATCCTCTGGTTGTTTGGAGCAAGATTCAGCGACCTGGGACCTTTCAGGGCTATTACCTGGAAAGCACTTGAATCGCTTGAAATGCGCGACACGAATTATGGATGGACGGTAGAAATGCAGGTGAAGGCAGCCAAAAAGAAACTGCGCTTTACCGAAGTGCCGGTGAACTATCGCCCAAGAATTGGAGTTTCGAAGGTCACAGGTACAGTGAAAGGAACCATCATGGCCGGATACAAGATCATTACAACAATTTTAAAATATTACTAACCTAACCTCTCTACATGTCGATCACCATCATCGTCATTTACACCATTGCCATCACACTCCTTTTCTTCTACTGTATCATGCAGTTGAGCCTGGCTATTCACTACATCCGCTATAAGCGCCGTATGGAAGCCGAAGAAGCAACCTTCAAAGGTCCTGAATCGGAATACCCAATGGTTACTGTTCAACTTCCTGTTTACAACGAACTCTATGTTGTTGAACGCCTTATCGACGCAGTTGCCGCTTTCGATTATCCAAAAGATAAACTCGAAATCCAACTACTCGACGACTCTACAGACGAAAGCTTTGAGATCGCCCGTAAAAAGGTAGATTTCTATAAGCAACAAGGCATAAACATTGTTCAGGTTAAACGCCCAATCCGCAAAGGATTTAAAGCCGGCGCCCTGGAATACGGTTTGCAAACTGCAAAAGGCGAATACGTGGCCATTTTTGATGCCGACTTTGTGCCATATCCCGACTTCCTGAAAAAAACCATCCCGTATTTCCTTACCGATGAAAAGATCGGTGTAGTACAAGCGCGTTGGGAACATATTAACAAGGATTATTCTATCCTCACTAAAATGCAGGCATTTGCATTGGATATGCATTTCACCATCGAACAACAAGGTCGCAATGCCGCCGGTTATTTCATCAATTTCAATGGTACTGCCGGTATATGGCGTCGAACTGCTATCGATGATGCAGGTGGATGGAACAGTGATACCTTAACTGAAGATCTGGATCTTAGCTACCGCGCTCAATTAAAAGGCTGGAAATTCAAATATGTGGAAGACGTAGTTGCTCCCGCAGAATTACCTACCGATATGAATGCACTGAAATCACAGCAATTCCGCTGGAACAAAGGTGGTGCAGAAACAGCGCGCAAAATTGGTCGCCGTGTTATGGGTGCCGAATTACCTATACGAATTAAATTGCATGCAATCGCGCACTTATTTAATACAACGAATTACATTTTTATTTTGATTACAGCAATATTGAGCGTGCCACTGCTGTTTATTAAAAATCATTATATCGACTTTAATTATTTTAAATACGCCTCTATTTTCTTAATGGGCTCTATCGCCATCGCATATGCTTATTATATCAGCACCCTGCAACGCGAGAAAACTGTAGGACAAACCGTGAAAGTATATATTTCACGCTTCCCTGTTTTCCTTGCCATCACAATGGGTATGAGCCTGCATAATGCATGGGCAGTTTTTCGCGGATGGTTAGGTCAACAAACAGCATTTGTTCGCACACCTAAATTTGCAATCAACAACTCAGGCGATATCTGGAAGAAAAAGAAATATGTAGCATCGCGTGTAAGTCCTATTACCTATCTTGAAGGTATATTCAGTTTGTATTTCCTTTCTGGAATTATCATGGGTATCTATTATCAGGATTATGGACTGTTGCCATTCCATATCATGGCATTCATGGGATTTGCGTTGATCTTCTATTTCTCTTTCAAACACGCAAGGTCTAACTAAAAAATAACTAATGGAAAACCGTACAACTCGTACATGGCAAATAGCCGCCTACGTGTTGTACGGTTTTTTGTGTACGATATTATTGTATTTCACCTCACGAGAAAATTTTATACAGTTAATTGCGATTTACGCCGGCATGTTTGCACTGTATTTCTTGCTCGCACGAAGCAGTGAAAGAACAAATTATCTTGGTGAAATAATTATCGCCGGTATCCTGCTTCGATTGATTGCCACCTTTGCATTACCAAATCTCACCGACGATCATTTTAGATTTCTTTGGGATGGTCAACTTGTAACACATGGCTTCAACCCTTATGCATCAATTCCTGAACAAGTGCGTGCTGAAGGCTATTTTGGTATTTCCACCTTGGATGATCATTTATTTAATAGTTTAAATTCAGCCCAATATATCAGTATTTACCCTCCAATTGCGCAAGCAATCTATGCCATTGGTGCACTCATCGGTGGCAGTAATTGGGATATACAGATTCTGGTAATCAAAATAATACTACTTGCTTTTGAATGCGGAACCATATTCCTATTGCCAAAAGTGCTTAAACAATTACATATCAATGTCGGACATGCCGCCTGGTATATCTTAAACCCCTTGATTATTGTTGAGCTTTCAGGAAATATGCATCTTGAAAGTACAATGGTTTTCTTCTCATTATTGTCAATATATTATTTTAACAAAAACAATCTTTGGCTATCGGCAATTTCGTTTGGACTTGCCATTGCAACAAAGCTATGGCCTTTGATGTTGATGCCGTTGTTATTTCGTCAAATCGGTTTTAAACAAACCATGCGTTATTCAGTTATCGCAGGAGTTACGGCAATTATTTTTCTATTACCCATGTTGATAGAGTTCTCAAAAATCACCGGCAGCTTCAATCTCTATTTTCAGCAATTCGAATTCAATGCATCCATATTTTATATCGGCAAATATTTCTTCGATAAGGATGTCAATTACGAAGCTTTCAGCAATATGCGGGGAAGCCTACCCTTTATTGCAGCATTTTTGATTTTGGTGTTCAGTGCGGTTTACAAAAAACAGTATTGGTATGCGGGTATGCTGATAGCCTTTTCTATTTATTTACTTCTTGCAACAACCGTTCATCCATGGTACCTGGCACCATTGATATTGCTATCGGTATTAAGCGGACTGAGGTATCCTATTTTATGGTCTCTGCTAATCTATTTATCCTACTACACCTATATCACTCCTGCCTACATTGAAAACATGACCTTTGTTTGGATAGAATATGTAATGGTGATCGGATTTGCGGCTTATGAATTAATTCATTCCCCCATGATTGAATCCAAAATAATTACCTCTCGCCTACCTTTCAAAATATAATTCAACGCGACGGTACAATTGGTGTTCTACCACACTTTTCTCATTTTTGATATGGTCTGAAGTTTCACCTTTATAAACAACTATCAGGCGGCTTTCAGGAACACCTTTTGAATGCAGGTAGTTGACGACTTCGCCGGCACGATCTGCAGATAATTTTACGTTGACTCCTTCATCGGATGTGGAATCGCTGTAACCAACAACACGTAAGGTTAATTTATCGTAGCGTATTAAAATGTCGGCAATTTGATTTAGAGAAGGAACAGCATCGGGGCGGATAACAGCTTCTGCCGGATCAAAAAAAATATAGGGTAAACACCAGGTAGTGTATGCATGCTCCACATATTCTCTACCTGATACTCCAACATCCCAAATGCAGCCTATGCTTACATTCACACAATTCTCCATAGGCAATACAGGGCTTGAATAAGGTTCTTCATCTAAGTGGTCAGGACAACCATCGTGGTCTGAGTCTAATGTTACTCCGTGTATATCTGCGGCCCAATCATCTGAATTGGGCTCCAAGTCGATTGTATTATATACGCCATCATTATCATCATCCAACAAGAGTGAATCCGGATCAAAATACACCTGGCAAATAATATAATTAAGTGGAAAAAACGAGAAAATAACTTGATTTTCGTTAATGTCAACAGTAACCCGATAGGAATTAAATTTGACTGAATCCGATAATGCGTTTTTTGCATAACACAGATGCGTAAGGCAAATTAATATCCATAAAAGAGTGAGTTTCATGCGCTATAGATTGCAGGTTAGCTTATATAGATACATCTTAGAATCACTTCCTTAGGTGTTTAGTTGCTTTCAATCCAAAACTCAACTATACGAGGAAAACCTTCTACAATATCACCGTCGTAAAATATCTGTTTTGGCTTTCTATATTTTACTACGGAAATCCTGTCTTCCGGAACACCAAGTTCAATGAGATAATTAACAGAACTAATTATGCGCCTTTCAACCAGCAGTGCTGAGGAATCTTTCTCGACGCCACCAGCTGAAAATCCATACGCCCTGATACTCAGCATCGGATACCTTATCATTATTTCAGCAATCATTGTTAAGGCCGCTTCCGCATCAGGTCTGATATCAGCTTTATGTGCGTCAAAAAATATGAAGGGAAGTATCCAATCATCTGCACCTGACAATTGATTATCTAGTCGCAGGTGAGCACAACTTTCTATTGTGAGCGGAATTTCCTTATAAACATTATGGCAATCAACCATTGAATCAAATACATCAGAATACGGCTCGGGGTCTTCCGCATCAATACAACCATCTCTATCGCTATCGAGGCTCGCACCGTGAATGTCTACAGGAGATAAAGCTGGCGTATTCGGTTCCTTATCATAGCGATTAACAACGCCATCCATATCGCTATCCATCGTATCCAATTCAGAAGTATATGCCGGAAAATCGTATAAATACGAAAGCGGATTAGGATAATAAACACAAATAACTTGCCGGTGAAACAATCGCCGATGCTTGTGTGCTTTCGACTCATTATCGTTATTCTGAGCATGTACCGGATTTAGCAGATACACAACAAAAACAAGCGCCAATATTTTACATCGTAGCAACAAAAATGGAGAAATTGTAATATGCAATTTAATGCATTTTAAGCTTAATTAGAAATATCAGTTTATATAAATAAAAAAAAGGGGTGCATTGCTGCACCCCTTTGGCTGTCATGATTATATATATGAATCAGTTTTTAATAATGTGGAACTCAACGCGACGGTTCATTTGGTGTTCTGCTTCTTCGTTCGCGTCTTTGATAAGGTTTTCAGTTTCGCCTTTGTAAACTATTTTGAGGCGGCTTTCAGGAACACCTTTGCTTGTCAGGTAGTTGATGGCGTTACGAGCGCGGTCTTCAGACAATTTCATGTTGAATTCTTCGCTGGCACGAGTATCAGTGTGACCTACAACTTCTACGCTCAATTTGTCGTAGCGTTTCATCAGGTCAGCAACCTGGTTAAGAGCAGGAACAGCGTCAGGGCGGATGTTAGATTTGCCAAGATCGAAGAAGATATAAGGCAGGATCCAGTCTGTGCTTGCTCCAGGAGTGTATTTAGAAAGGCGCTGATCAACATAGCTTTCTACCCATTCTTGAGTCAGGTGAACGTTCTGACAATTTTCCATAGGAAGAACAGGTGAAGAGAATGGTTCAGGGTCTTCTGAGTCAGGGCAGCCGTCTTTATCGCTATCGAGGCTAACACCGTGAGTATCAACAGGAGTTCCTTCAGGAGTATTTGGTTCTTTGTCGAGACGATCGATAACACCATCGTTGTCAGTATCTTTCAACATGTTGTCCGGATCGATCTCAGCCATTTGATCATACAGAACAGCAAGTGGGTTAACCATCCACATAGGATCGATAGACTCAGCTTTACCAAGGTTATAACCAAAGTTCAAAGAAGTATAAGTTAAGAGGTCGTAGTGTGGGGAATATGTACCATCATACTGCCAACGCTGACCGTCAGCGAGGTCATCGAAGTAGTGAGTAGCTCTTTGATCGAGACCCAATTCCATTTTAGAACCGATGCGCATAGACACACCGAAACCGCCGGAGATTGAAGGGTTTCGCACCCAAGTAGCACGAACTTCATCAGCACCACGAGCAGCAGGGTTCGCTACCTCGGCTTGTGTTTCATACTCACCATCAAGGGCAGCATGTAACGCGTCGAGACGTTCTTTCTGAGAGGTGTTCTGAGATCCGAAACCTTCGAGGATGGTTTGGAATGGATAAGGATTACCATCAGCATCAAGTGCATCATATTTGGTATTGTAAGCCATAGCACCAACGCCGGCATATGCATAAGCATAGAACCTAGGATCGTGCTGGTGGAAGTTCAGGTTGTTCAGATTCACAATGAAATCCAATGAACCATGACCAAATTGAGTCTTGTAGTTAGGTACCCAAACGTTGTTGGTGTAGTTGGCACCTGTAGAGTAATAGTTCTCTGCCGGTTGGCCGTCAACATTGATCGCATCGTAAAATGCACCGTTCAATGTTTTGTTGTAAGCATAAGATCCCTGAACGTAGTCCATTCCATAGGTCTGTGCATACATTCCATGCAAACGCAATGAAACGATGTAGCCAAGGCTTTTACGAACGTTCAAACCAACACCAAATGCAGGAGCGTGGTTACCGCCGAAAGGTTCAGCTCTCAAATCGCCCTGAATGATAGGGAGACCGAGGTTAAGACCTATTTGCCATTGGTCGGTTGGTTTAGGGGGAAAGGAAGATGTCTGTGCGAAAGTAAGACCGCTATAGAGCAGTACTATCGCAATCGTGAGTTTTCTACTAATCATGACGTATTAATTAAGGTGGTTAAAAGCTAATTCAGTTAAATAAAAAATGTCATATAATAATCGAGAGCAAAGCTAAGAGGCATGTACCTCATATGCAAGTACTTATGCAGGTTTTGTGGAATTTTTCCCCATTTTCCGTGCATTTTACATGCAAATTACCGGAATTCCGGTAAAGTGTGCGGAGGGGGTAGATCACACTAAAAGCCTTATGGCATAAGCACTTTTAAGTCCTCAGTAACAAAGCTAGCCACTTCGACCAAAAAACCAAAAAAAAAATGAAAAAAAATTATCCGGTCGTGAACCAACCCAGGCATACCAGCGTCAAGAACTCCTTAACGGAGCAAAGTGATGGTTCCGGACTTAGTAATCGGGGTGTTTAGGGTAGTAGTAGACTTGATCACATACACATAGGTGCCTATTTCCTGCGGAAGCCCACCCAGCTTGCCATCCCAGCCGAAATTGATATCGGTGGAATGAAACACTTCAGCCCCCCAGCGGTCGTATATCCGAATGTCATAACTGATCAATAGGTCGGTTGATATATTAAATACATCGTTTAAACCGTCATCATTCGGAGAAAAGGCATTTGGCACCACAAAATCTATATCCACCCAAATATTTACGGAATCGCTAGCCTGACAACCATTCGCATCGGTTACCGTTAGCACATAGGTTGAATTGAAAGTTGGCGTGCATGTAGGCTGAAGGCAATCAATGCACGACAAATAATCTACCGGCGACCAACTGATGGCTGTTACTACGGGAGCTCCGGTTGTTCCAAGCAATACCACTGATTGACCATATGCAATGCTCTGGTCGGGTCCTGCATCAACCATTATTTGTGGCGGCTGACTGATTACAACTCCGGTAAACGACGTTGTGCATCCAAAGGCGTCTCTCACCGTAAACGTATACGTGCCTGCTTCGAGGCTGATAAAATTGCTGTCGGTTTGCCAGTTAATACCATCGAAACTAAACTGATACGGCAATACGCCCCCTCCGGGATTGAGGTTCACAACACCATCAGATCCACCGAAACAGGTTACGTCTACAGTTAGAACGGTATCCAACGTGAGTAATGGAGGTTCGGTAATTACAACATCTTCCTCCCAGGCACAACCATCCTCTTCCTGTATTGTAATAGTATAGGTTCCGGCACCAAGATCATATATACTGTCAATAGTTGAGCCGGTTGACCATGTGTATGTAATAGGATTTGTGTTGCCGGTTACATCAACATCAATCCAGGCATTTGTTGCACCAAAGCAAGCAATTTGCTGCACATCCAGTGTAACCTCATATGGGGTGCTGACAGTTACGGTAACCTCATCGGTTGCTATCGTGCCATCGCACAGTGTAATTTCTGCCGTGTAAGTTGTTGTTACATCGGGATTAACATAAATACTATCACCTGTTCCAACAACAATACCGGTGGCGGTTTCATACCAGGTAATGGCATCGGGGATCCAGCGCCAGCTTTCATCATCGGCAAACCAGTCTGTTGCATTTCTGCCTGCTACTGAAAAGGCTTCTGTGCCATCTTCATTTATTATACCCTGCACGGCAACGCCTAAATCCCAGGTAGGACAAACATCTACATGCGTCAGGTGATTTTCAATCACATTTGTGGTTTCATGCAATACAAACTGAAATGTTCCTTCAAAGGCAGTGCATGAGAAAAGCGGCACATCTTCATATGTAACAATAAGCTTGCGATTTGGGGCAACACCAACTACCTCATGAAAAATACAATTCGTGCAAAGCCCCGAATGCCAGTCGGTCCACGGTCCGAATATGGCAGGTTTCGGAGTTACTCCCGCACCAAAAGGAATAGGGCCATCAGGAGTCCAGTTCACATCCATTCCTCCCGTTGGTGTAAGAAAACTAATCCAACCGTTTGAGGCAATATAAAACTGCGTATACACTTGTCCGAAAAAACAAAAATCGAAGCCAATTGAAAAAGGGCCTGTATGGGTATCATCTACCATATTATGCACGGTTCCGCCGATAGGCTCGGGGGCGTAAGGGATTTCGGCATAGGTATATGATTCTGTACCGTATGATCCATCAACAACTGCATATAACATCACCGAATCGGCGCTACAAATAGTTGTATCCGGAAAGGCAGTTATACTCTGGGAATATCCCGTTGATAGTATGCCCGCCAATAGGAGGAGGAGCGTGCATTTTTTCATATTGATTACACTTGTGACCGGCTAATAGGCTATAAATATAAACATAATAATCTCAGCTGCCGGCTTTATTCAGAAATTGCACCAAGGGATGTGCAGATTTTAGTGTATTCACTACTTCTTTCAGAAATGAAGGGTCTGTTACTTCTTTGTCGCTAAACGCCCTCGAAACCACATAACTCTTATGCCGTAAATAGGGAAGTGCCTGATTGTCGGGGCTGTAGCCCTTAGGCGTAGTTTTGAGCACTTCTATTTCATCGAGACCTTCATAGTATTTTTTGAATGATGCGGCCTTTAGTATTTTTTCAAAATCCTTGAGGTTGTAGTCGATTTCCTGACGCATGGCAGCCAACACCGGAAGTTCAGGCATATAGGCCCCGGCAGCGGCAAAGGAGGCATTTCCCGGTTGTATTTGCAGGTAGTAGCCCGCTGAAAGCCCGGATTTAGGCCCCATACCCAACGATGCGCCGAAATTGGTTTTATAGGGGTTTTTGTCTTTTGAGAAGCGAACATCCCGATAAATGCGAAAAACAGCCTTTTTGGCATCTATACCCGCCATTGCAGGCTCGAAGGAGGCTGTTTTCTCCAAAACCGCGGCGGTGAAATCGATAAAATTACCCTTGGCAGCCTCGTAAATGGTTCGGTTGTCTTCGAACCATACGCGATCGTTATGGGCGGCAAGGTCTTTTAAAAATTTAAGTGTACTTTTTTGAATTTGTGACATAAAACTTATATTTGCATACTCAAAATATCAGCTTCTGCTCATATTTCAGGCAAAATCTAAGATTAAAGGTATAATTAATCCTCATCATGAACTGCAAACGGGTAATATTAAAAGCTGTATTTTCGGTTATTACCATTAGTTCATCCATGCTACGTACCGGTATGGCACAAGATGAGTTTCATGCCGAAGGGGTGAAAACATATAATTACGGAACTTTCAATACTGCAGTATCCGATACACCTAAAGAATTATTTTCACTTACACCAGATTCACTTTATACCCATCCGGAGTTTGGCATATTACCATATAATGCACCATGTGAAGATTGCATTGAATTATTGCAATACCGAACTCAGAATTCGCGCATGTTTGTGAAAAAGGGAACCAATGGAAGTAAATTTTATTCGCAAGGTGCATATCAGGATTTAAATTACAAGGATAATAAAGGAAACTGGGTTACTATAGATCCAACGCTTCAACCATCTACTGCATTACCCGGGGTTTATTTGGGATTACATCAAACAAATCCTACCACATTAAATATGGTAGAAGGATATACTGCCATAGCCATGCAAGACGGTGCAGAATTAAGATTTAATCAAAATATCAGCGCATATGCAACGTCTGAAATTGGTTTAAATATTCCGGGTATTGCCATCAACCGATCTGTTTATTCTGTTGGTGCTGATGGCGCCGCCGTTAAAGATGCTTTTCCAGGAATTGATCAGGAATTGCGATTTAATGTTGCAGAAATAAAATCAGGATATACTGTTTGGAATTTGAATGCGATTGATACATCAAAAAAATATTTTGTCATTCGCGATGAATTTGATCTTCCTGAAGGATACACCATCAGCACAGATCAATATGAAGGTACATTTAATGTAAACGGATTCTGGTTTGGCGATCTGGTTATAGAAAATGCCGATGGATTTGAAATGGCGAGAATGAAAGCTCCGGTGATGTACGACAGCAATCCGAATGACACTCTTGACTTTGTTATCCCTATGGATATTATTGGTTACACCGTGAAACAAAATGGCAGAACCGTAACCTTAAAATTGGTTGCCGACATGGCGTACCTGCGCGATCCGCAACGTCAATTTCCGATTACCATTGATCCGACTGTATACGGCACTACCACAACATGGACAGGCACAAGCGGAACAGACGACTCTCCTACTTTTTGTAATGTCGTTGTTAATGTGCCTACACCTGCTAATGCAACTTTAACAGGTTCATCTGTGCATTGGGAATTTGATGCCGATGGTGTAGCATGTTCGCCATTTTGTAAATTAAAATTCCTTCAATTACGCATTGGCACCTCCTGCGGATACAGCCCGTCTGCTGCAGGTGTTTGGGTTTGTCCTGCATGTAATACTGCCGGCACTTGGAATCCAACAGTTGATGATGCTACTACTGCAGCGCTCGTATCTTGTTTTACACCACAATGTGCTTCATTTAACATTGCTTTTACTATTTATCATAATCAATATCAATGTGTAACACCTGGTGGATGTGTCACAACGTGCGCACATCTTGATCTGGCAACAATTACTGTTGAAGGAGAAACAGTTACCACCACAGGCCTCGCAGCAGGAGCTACTGCTTATACTGTTTTAGATTGCACTTTACAATCCGGCTGGTTATCGACAACAACACCTAATTATGGTGTACCACCTTATACGTATACCTGGTCGCCGGGAGGTTATACCACTAGTCCGGTGTATGTTACTTTTCCAATGGGAACAACAACGTATACAGTTACCATGACCGATGCTTGCGGAAATGTTGCTACAGATAATGTTACGGTAATAAACAACTGTGTTACCTTGCCAATTGAATTAATAAGCTTTAGCGGCTATTCTTTGCAAGATGTAAATATCTTAGAGTGGGAAGCCTCTTCAAGCTTAGAAAACAAAACGTTTTTTGTTGAAAGATCAAGCAATGGTCGTGATTATGTTTCAATAGGAATGGTTGAAGCGGCAAATCCTTGGCAAACAAAATATTCTTTCTCAGACGACCAGATAGCAAGTAATGTATATTATTATCGGTTGAAGCAGGTTGACGAAGATGGTACTACTGACTATTCCAATATTATATCCATTCAAAGCTCTGGCAATACTGATGCATTGGTGATCAATGAATATGACGCCAATACAGGAAATCTTGCATTAACCTTGTTTTCTCCTTATACAGGTAGTTTGACCTTGCATGTATTTGATATAACAGGTCGGCTCATTGCGGATTATCCATTCCAAACCCAGGCCGGAGCTACTTCCATTCAACTTCAATTACCTTCAATTGCAGCAGGTACCTACCTGCTCAGCATCCAAGAGACCGGTGTAAATGCCTCAGCCCGTTTAGTGCGTTAATGCGCTTATGGTTACCTTTGCGCCATGATTGCAGTGCAGAACCTCTCCATTTCATTCGGAGGTGAATTTTTATTTGAAGATGTTTCCTTTACGCTGAAAGATAACGACCGCGTTGGTCTGGTGGGAAAAAATGGCGCCGGTAAGTCGACACTCATGAAGATTTTGAGTGGCTTGCAACAGCCTGATTCCGGACAGGTAATTCTTCCAAAAGATAGTTTGATTGGTTTCTTACATCAGGACCTTGCCAAAATGAAAGGTAAGACTGTGATGGAAGAAGCGCGCACAGCCTTCGATGAAGCATTGGCTTTCGACAAGCGTTTACATGAGATAGAACATGATCTGACAGTTAGAACCGATTATGAAAGCGATTCATATCACGATCTGATTGAGGAAATGAATGAGATCGTGCACAGATTGGAGATTATAGATGTAGGTTCTATCGACAAGCAGATGGAATTGGTGCTGATGGGGCTTGGCTTCATGCGGGAAGATTTCAATAAACCGGTGGAAACATTCAGCGGTGGCTGGCAAATGCGTATCGAGTTGGCGAAAATCCTCCTCAGCAAACCGGAATTGGTTCTACTCGATGAGCCTACTAACCACCTTGATATTGAAAGTATTCAATGGTTAGAAACATATTTGGAAACATACCCCGGCGCCATCATTTTGGTTTCGCACGATAGAACATTTTTGGATAATGTAACTAAAAGAACCATTGAAATCGTTAGTCAGAAAATATATGATTACAATGCCGCTTATTCTACATTCGTTGAATTGCGAAAAGAGCGCATCGATCAACAAAAAGCGGCACAAAAAAATCAGGAGAAATATGTTGAACATACCGAACGCCTGATTGAAAAGTTTCGTGCGAAAGCAAACAAAGCGAAATTTGCTCAATCGCTTATTAAAAAACTGGACAAGCTTGAAGAAGTGGAAGTTGACGACGAAGAAACTGCTACCATCCACTTCTATTTTCCAAAACCACCACGCTCCGGCCGAATTTCGGTAGAAGGGAGAGGTGTGTCGAAATCGTATGGTGAAAAAGAAGTGTTGCGCTTATTGGATTTTGAAATTCACAGAGGAGATAAGATTGCATTCGTAGGAAAGAATGGTGAAGGAAAATCCACCTTATCAAAAATGATAGCGGGTATTGAAAAATATACCGGCGAGCTCACTATTGGCCACAATGTTCATTTAGGATACTATGCGCAGAATCAGGCGGAAACATTGAGTGGCGACGACACTGTTTTTGACACGATAGATAAAGTTGCAGCAGGTGAAATTCGCTCACATATCAGAACCTTGTTAGGTGCATTCTTATTTGGAGGAGAAGCTTCCTTTAAAAAAGTAAAAGTACTTTCCGGTGGTGAGAAATCACGACTCGCCATGTGCAAGCTTTTGCTTGAACCATATAATTTATTGGTACTCGACGAACCTACTAACCACTTGGATATGCGAAGCAAGGATGTATTGAAAAATGCACTCGCAAATTTTGATGGCACGGTGATCGTTGTATCGCACGATAGAGATTTTTTAAAGGGAATTACGAATAGAGTATTTGAATTCAAGGATAAAACGATTAAAGAATATATCGGCGACATCTATGATTATCTGGATGCTAAAAAAATCAGCAATCTTGCCGAGCTTGAGATGACAGAAAAGCAACCGAAGAAAAAAGAAGCTGTTCCGGAGGTTGTGCAAGAACAGAAAGTGCAATATGCCGATAAAAAACAAAAGGAGAAAGAACTTCAAAGGGTAAAAAAAGCTATTGAAAAATCTGAGCAGGAAATCAAAACCCTTGAGGCAGAGATAAAAACGATGGAGGCAACAATGAATAGTGCCGACTTCTATAACAATTCAAATACTGCTGATTTTTTTACCAAGTACAACACCACCAAGCAATCGCATGAATCCAAAATGAGCGATTGGGAAAAATTGCAAGAAGAGTTGGAGAGATTGAATGTTAATTGATCATTACAGGTAATTCCTTTACATAGGTTTCGCCGGCAATTATTACATGATACAAGCCTGCAAGACTTTCAGTGTTAATATTAATTACTGCATTTCCAGCGCTTTCTATTTGATACACCTTTTCTCCAAGGTTATTGTAAATGCGGATTGTAACCGGATCGGTATTGGGGAGTGTTAATGAAAAACTTCCTGATGACGGGTTAGGTGAAACTTCAAAAAATAAAGTCTCCGCACCCTCAATTTCAGAATTACAATAATAGGTTGCTTCGCTTTCAAAAACACATGCATGTGTATCAGTAATTCTGGCATAATAGGAACCGCATGAAGTTAGTGGCAGGTTTGGATTTATTGCTCCGGGAATAGGCATATCATCTTTAAACCATTGCAATGTTTCCACGAACGGATCAAAGGCATTATCACAATACAAAAACCATTGGGGGTTATCCTGATTTATTTTAACCAAAGGTGTATTATCCGGGAAGAAATAGGCTGAAACAGTATCCGATGCAAAGCAAAAATCATCGTCATAATAATATGCTGTAGCCAGCAAGTCTCCACTAAATTGAGTAACCGGTAAAGGTGATCCTGTTCCAATTATTAAACCGGTATTTACATCCTGCCATTCAGCTACGAATCCTGGCTCTCCAATCAATTGAATCGTGTCATAAAAACAATTTTCCGGATTTCCTAAAAGGTCGGTACTCAGTACATCCTCTGATAATTCTCTTATATGAACAGGCAAATAAAATGTATCTGCACATGGTAAATCATAATTGGCAATGTACATCAATTCATAATCTCCAAGTGCAGGATAAGTATGCTCATAAATATCCCATGTTTGAATTATACCGTCACCAAAATCCCAATAATAGCCGGCCCATGGCTCTGTTTCACATTCGAAAAATACATGCGTATCGTTACATTGATAGATTTCGGAACCGAGGTCAACTTCTGCCATGGTCGGAGTACAATCCTCTACAATTAAAATGATATCCCGTCTTGTTTTGCTTAGCTCAATGCCTAATCGCGTTTCAGTAACTTCTACAGTTATTATATAAACGCCCTCAGTTGTTGGCAATCCCGTTAGCATTCCTGTAGATGGATCGATTTCAATTGTTGTGGCAGATGGGAATGGGTTTGTTGGGCTTAAAGCTCCCAAATACGAAAGTTCAGAAAATGGAGGTGGCGTAGGTAAGGATTGAAAAAAGGGTTCTGTATAATCGGCATTCAAGGCAGGCACGAGTGCGTAACTAAGGTCATCACCATCAAGTTCTGAGGCGCCTAAATCCATATTTAATGACTGATCCTCACAAGCGTACCAAACGGGAGGATTATTGAATGACGGGGCGCTATTGTTTACGTTTCCCGGCACAGTTGTGTATAAGGTCAGGCCACGCAAGCCAGGTAATAATATATTGGAAATTTCTTCGGTTCGGGTATTGCCCATAATCACTATTACATAACCATCAGGGTTTTCAGGAAGTGTAACCGGGGTGGAAAAATCGAGTCGCTCTATATCATACTTTTGAACCATTCCCACACAAGTAGGGTAATTGCTATCAACTATAGATCTATCTATTTCAATTGCCGCAACCGTATCAATCAACGTATAGTCAGTGTTATTATAAATACCCAACCAGAAAACAGGTTCCAACTCGGGTTCATACTCGCGATACCATGTCAATTTGATGATATATTGGTCTGCGGCCGTTTGCTCGTACCATAACTCTCCGCCCAATATCCTAGCTGAAACTGACTGTGTGGCAAAGGTCAGGCATAAAGTAGCTATCAAATAATGTTTCATGTAGTGGCTGTTTAGGATGACTAAAATTATCCGCAAATGAGTTTCAAGCCAATACTATTGTTAAAATCTGACAAAAGTTTGGCAAATTGAAACCTTTAATCGTATTTTTGCGATATACAATTATGGCTTACACAAAACGAACCGAATTCAGTGAAGATGAGATGCAGCTGGCCGACATCGCCAAAGCGCTCTCTCACCCCGCCAGGATAGCGATTTTGAAGGTTTTGTCGGACGGACAATGCATTTGTGGCGATATCGTTGACAGATTGCCCTTGGCTCAATCTACTGTTTCACAGCATTTGAAAGAGTTAAAATCTGCCGGTTTAATAAAAGGTGAAATCGATGGTCCAAGGGTTTGTTATTGTTTGAATGAACCGGTTATTGGAAAGGCGCGTAAACATTTCAATTTCCTTTTTACATCATTTAATTGTTGTTGATGCAGATAAGCAAGGCACATAGTACCGACTTTGCCAATATTCATGCTTTACTAAAAGCCAATGATCTTCCTGTTGAAGGGGTGAATGAGGTTCAAGGAGCTTACTATCTGTTAAAAAATGGCGAAAAATTGATGGCGGTTGCGGGAATTGAAGGTTCAGCACCAACAGCATTATTGCGCTCGGTTGCAGTGGATGTGCAGATGCATAATCGCGGAATTGGTACGCAATTTATGATAGACATACTGAGTCTTGCCAACGAACAAGGTTTCCGCCAAATATATCTGCTTACCGAAACGGCATCTAAATTTTACGAACGACTCGGATTCACAATTGAAGACAGGTCACAAGCGCCGGAATCCATACGCAAATCATCGGAATTTACAAGCATGTGTCCGACGAGTGCTACATTAATGAAATATATTATCATCAAATAAAATAAAGATTATGCAAAACGATCAATCAATTAAGGATATGGTCAAAGACCGTTACACAGAAATTGCCACTCAATCAAAAAGCACCAACGCATCATCATGCTGCGGCGCCGGAGGTTGCTCAACAGTTGACCTGCAAATCATGAGTGAAGACTATACATCACTTGATGGCTATTTAGCAGATGCAGATTTGGGATTAGGTTGTGGGATACCAACTCAATTTGCACAAATAAAGGCAGGAGATACTGTCGTAGACCTGGGATCAGGCGCAGGGAATGATGCATTTGTCGCCCGTTCTATAGTTGGTGAAGATGGCCGTGTGATTGGTATTGACATGACGCAGGTGATGGTAGACCTTGCCAGAAACAATGCTCAGAAATTAAATTTGAGCAATGTAGAATTCAGATTGGGAGACATAGAAAACATGCCGCTTACAGCGAATAAAGCTGATGTAGTGATTAGTAATTGCGTCTTAAATCTTGTTCCGAATAAAGAAAAAGCGTTTCAGGAAATGTATCGCGTCATAAAAACCGGAGGACATTTTTCTGTATCAGATATTGTCATTGTTGGGCAATTGCCAACAGAATTGTTGCAGGAAGCCGAAATGTATGCGGGTTGTATTGCAGGAGCGATACAAAAGGATACATATCTTGACATCATTCACAAGGCAGGATTTTCTGATGTGCGCATCATGAAGGAAAAAGCAATTGATCTTCCCGATGATATTTTATCTAATTATTTAAGTGCCGATCAAATTGCAAGTTGGCGAAACAGCGGAACCGGTATCTATTCGATAACAGTGTTTGGCGTGAAAGCTAAAACATGTGGTTGCGGAGATAATTGTTGCAGCTAAAATCTAATACAGTTCAAAAACCTTGGATAAAGGCGATTTCATACAAGTATTGTTAGTAGCATCGGTATTTATGGTGATCATATTACTGATCTACAGCTTTCTCAACTGGCCGGTTTGGGTATCGTTGCTACTGACAGTCATTTCTGCAATTGGTGCCTATCTGGCCGGCAGGCTGATCAAGCTATAGCTATGTTTGCGTATCTTTGCCTTCGAAACTAACCAATATGATAACGACCGGAAAATTTGCAACCATCTTACTCGCAGGAAGCTTATTCCTGGGCGCCTGTGAAAATTCATCGCAGGATGCAATCAAAGAAAAGCGCAAGGAAGAAATGACGAACAAAGAAAACCGCGTCAGTCCACCTGCAACCGCTACGGCAAATATTGGTGAAAATACCGTCACCATCAATTACAGTTCACCGAGTGTAAAAGGTCGTCAGATCTGGAATGCGTTGGTGCCTTACAATGAAGTTTGGCGCACGGGAGCCAATGAGGCCACTACCATTTCATTTACACAGGATGTAACCATTCTCGGGCAACCTTTGGCGAAGGACACTTATTCTCTTTTCACAATTCCCGGAGAGGGAGAATGGGTAGTAATTTTCAATTTCAATGAGACCCAGTGGGGAGCATTCAAGTATGATCAGTCGGAAGATGCTTTGCGAGTGAATGTAAAACCTACTATGACCGAAACACTTACCGAATCACTCAAATTTGAAGTTATAGCAGGTGAAAATGCCGGCAGTGGAATTATCAGATTGAACTGGGAAAAATTGCAATTGGATATTCCTTTCGAAAACGTTGCTACAAAATAACTGACACTAATTCATTTAAGATCGCCGGTTGTTATGCAATCGGCGATTTTTTTTACATGAAATAAATCAATTCAACAAAGGAAGTAGTATAAGCGGGAGTAGTAACAGAATCAATCAACTCGCCGAGGGTAGGATGTGTGCATTTGATATAATACATATCCTCATCCAATCCATTTATTTCAGCATGACCCAGTGAGTCCGTAATGCGGCTTGCATCGGGATAATAATCTGTCAATAAATCTTCAAATTGGGCATATATTTTTATGGTTGCCCCTGCTACAGTGCTATCAGAATAAGGGCTGGTAGCATATACATGAGATACGTCAAATTTAATGGTTCTATTCAAGTTTTCGGAGCCATTCAAATCTTCATAAATAGGTTCTTCATCGCAAGAAACGACTGCGAGCATACATGACAATAACATTACAGGAAGACACCTTTTCATAGAATGCACCACGATATTACTACTTAATTTGATAATACCCGTCATAACTGCGTAATAATCATTAAACGCTCTTCAACGCCGATAAGGGACAAAAAAAAGGATCCTTTTCAGGATCCGGAAAATTAATTCAGCAAACATGTTATACTAAGGTTCGCAGCACATTATTCATATCTACTTTTTCGGATACGACCTTTGCTACGTCCTCAATATGAATACGCACCTGTTCCATGCTATCACGTTCACGGATAGTAACCGTGTTATCGGTCAAAGTTTGATGATCTATGGTAATACAATACGGCGTTCCGATGGCATCCATCCGACGGTATCGTTTTCCGATACTATCTTTTTCTTCATAATAACACTGATGACGATATCGAAGGTCATTAAATATTTCAAGTGCCTTTTCGGGAAGACCATCCTTTTTCATCAATGGCAATACGGCAACCTTAACAGGAGCCAGTGCTGCCGGAAGTCGCAATACCGAACGCATGCCGTCGTTCACCTGTTCTTCATCGTAGGCATTGCACAACATCGCCAAAAACATGCGATCGCAACCGATGCTCGTTTCTACCACGTAAGGAACGTAACTCTCGTTTAGCTCGCTATCGAAATACTGCATCTTTTTACCTGAGAATTCTGAATGGCGACCAAGATCGTAATCGGTGCGCGAATGAATTCCTTCCAGCTCTTTAAATCCGAATGGGAAATTAAATTCGATATCAACAGCGGCGTTTGCATAATGTGCAAGTTTATCATGATCGTGGAAGCGCAACATAGCGGCATCAGTGCCCAATGCTCGATGCCATTTCATGCGGGTTTGCTTCCAATAATCGTATACTTTCAATTCTTCACCCGGGCGAACAAAGAACTGCATTTCCATTTGTTCAAATTCGCGCATGCGGAAAATAAATTGACGTGCCACGATTTCATTTCTGAATGCTTTTCCAATTTGAGCAATACCGAATGGAATTTTTTGGCGCGTGGTTTTTTGAACATTCAGGAAATTCACAAAAATACCTTGCGCTGTTTCAGGACGCATATAAATGATATCCGCATCTTCGGCTAATGATCCTAATTTAGTAGAGAACATCAGATTAAACTGACGCACATCCGTCCAATTTCTGCTACCTGATTCCGGATCTACAATATCGCAGTCTATGATGATCTGCTTCATCTCTGTGAGATCGCCATCTTGCATTGCTTTTACAAAGCGAGCGTGCACCTCTTCACGTTTTTGTGTAATTTCCAACACCCTTCCGTTTGTGGAGCGGAACATGGCTTCGTCAAAATTTTCAAAACGTTTGCGTGCCTTTTCTACTTCCTTATTGATTTTATCATCTTGTTTGGCAAGATATTCTTCAATAAGATTATCGGCGCGATAGCGTCTTTTTGAATCTTTATTATCGATAAGCGGATCGCTGAAAGCATCAACGTGACCACTAGCCTTCCAGGTGGTTGGATGCATGAGTATTGCTGCGTCGAGTCCGACTATATTTTCGTGCATTTGCACCATAGCCTTCCACCAATATTCTTTGATATTGTTTTTCAGCAGGGCACCGTACGGACCATAATCATAAACGGCACTCAGGCCATCGTAAATTTCGCTGGAAGGGAACACAAAGCCATATTCCTTGGCATGGCTCACTACCTTTTTAAATTTCTCGGCATCATTCGCAATCATGCTGCAAAGATAATGAATGAGCATTCAGATTGAGTAAGGCAAAGGATTTCCGAGATGCAGAATATGATCAACACATGTAGGAAATAGTCACATCAGGCCTTTCAGCTATACCAATGTCATTTAGAAATCCAGAGTGAAGGGTCAAGGATTACGGTGTTTTTCCAGATCTCGAGATGCACCTCTGTTTTTCCTTCCTCCGGATCTTCCCAGGCTATGCCTATCTTTTGCTTTGTAGAAACTTTATCGCCCGCCTTTACGGTGACATCCGACAAATTGGTATAAACCGAATAAAATTCGCCGTGTTTTATAATCACACCCTTTTGGAACGACGGATTGAAGATCACATTTACCACTTCGCCATCAAAAATACTTCGTACTGTAGCCCCTTCAGCGGTGGCGATATCAATCCCATTATTTTCAACTATGACATCTTTGAGGACAGGATGTTCATGTTTACCAAAACGCTCAGTAATGGTGCCTCGTTCAACCGGCCAGGGAAGTTTGCCTTTATTGCCTTCAAAATTTTTCGAAATCAATTGCATCTCCGGTGTTAAACCGAGATTAACTTTTTCTGCTGCAGGCTTTTCGGCATTGGTGGTTTTTGCATTTGAAGTACTTCCTGAATTTGTGGTAGGAGTAGTTCCGGTCTTATTTGATTCGGCTAACTTTTTGGCCTCCAGTTCCTTTTGCTTTGCAGCTTCCTGAGCGGCACGTTCCTTCTCCTTTTTTATCTCTTCAGCAATGATGGCCTGAATTTTATTTTTTAATCCAACAGCGTCTTTTTTCTTTTTTTCAATTTGTTTTTTCAGATCTTTCTCTTGCGTCTGCAATTTCTTCACGGCTTGATCTTTTTTCGCCTTTTCATCATCCAGTTTCTTTTTCTGTTGCTCCTCCTTTGTCAACAAAGATTCCTTTTCATTTTTCTCTTTTTCAATCTGAGCGATTTTGTTCTGTAGGCTTTCAGATATTTCCTCTATTGCCCCAATTTGATCTTTTCGATATCCATGAAATGAACGCACATAATGCACTCTTTGAAATGCATCATTGATACTTTCTGCAGAAAAAATAAAATGCAATGGCTTATAATCCTGATCATTCACATAAGTGTAATACACCATTTTCGCGTATTGGCTTTTCAACTCCACAATATCCGCCTGCATTGCAGTGATGGCCTTGTTGGTAGTTGTGAGCTCAGCATTAACACCATCAACTTGCGCAGCAATATTGTTGATGACCTGCTCGCGCATATCTATTTTGCGGTTGAGCAGTTTTAATTCGTTGAGTGAGTTTTCCTTTTTTTGCTTGGTATTGTCGAGCAGCTCTTCAGCATCTTTGATTTCGTCCTGCAGTTTATTGTATTTATTTTGAAGAGCGTTTTTATCCTGTGTTTGCGCCTGCAACGACAAACTCACCGATAAAGCAATACAAACCAAAGAAATTTTAATAATAGGTAAGATCCCGCCCTTTTCAGTTGACCTTGTATTTACTGTTGACAGAGAAGCTGAATTCGAAAGGGGCATCGAATTCGACATTCGTAAAAACGACATCGGCTGTAAGATCTTCGCGAGCATCCAGTTTAATATTTCTGTTTAATGCAAAACGCTTTCCATTAACTTTATCGTATTCGGCATACAACAGTGTCAGGTTGCGTCGGGCATACAAATCCTGGATAAACATACGGACGATACTGAAATCGGCAGCCATAGAAAGTTGGTTCTTATACACACCTTTGGAGGCATTTAGTATATAAAACTCTTCACTCTCAACGGTTTCAAGTGTTGTGCTATCGTACATTACCGGGTTGCCGATGATAAGATTTTGCAGATCGCTGAAATTGAGGTCCAGATTCAGGCTGTCGCGCAAAAAAGTGTAATCTCTCGGAAGATATTCCTGATTCAGCCTGTCAAGGATCTCTATAGAATCGGGGGTGATGCGGATGCGGGCGCCTTCAACACCTAAAAAACGCAAGGAAATGCCGATCAGTGAATCGCGACGAATATCTATAGACGCTGAAAAACTTTGGTTTCCTTGATTTGATTGAAGGTCAATTTTAGCTTTAGAAGAAAATGTTTCGAATTGAATAAGCTGACTGCGCAGTTCTTTATCCAACTCTTCGGCAGTCATTGGTTTAATTTTTCCACTAAAAAGCGCATGTGATGTGCCGCAAGCAGAAAGCGAGAAAGTTGCAATCAATAATATGAAATATGCATTTTTATTCATACAACTTATTATCATTGATTTTTTTGTCCAACATATCTGAAGCATCACCTGCTGCTTTAGCTTTCTTCCAATATTCCATCGCCTTAGCCTCATTACCCAAGCGATATTGGATATCGCCATAATGTTCTATAACCGTGCCACTTTTATCACCACCCTTCTGCATGGCTTTTTCAATCCATGCAGCTGCATTTTTATAATCTCCTTGCTGATATAAAACCCATCCATAAGTATCCAGGAAAGATGGATTCTCAGGCTGCAATGTTGTGGCTTTTTTTGCCAGTTCTGCAGCTCTTTCGAGTTTTTCTTTTCTCAGCGATAAATAATATGCATAATTATTCAAGGCATAAACATCATTAGGATTGAGGTTTAATGCATTCTCGAATGAGTCATCGGATTCCGGGTACTTTTTCAGTTCATTATATGCATCACCAAGTGCGGAAAACATACCGGATCTTAAGTCGATATTCGAGATAGTAAGCGGCAATCCACGTCTAAGTACTTTTACGGCATCTTCAAATTTATCCTGTTGATTTGCAGCAATGCCTGCAAAATAATAACTCAGCGGTTGGTTCGGATATAGTTCAATCGCCATATTGGAAACCAATGCCAACGAATCACTTTTATGCAAGTCGGAATAAATGTAAAACAATTTCAACCACACATCATAAACATCGTTGCGCAAGGCAATGGATTTATTGTACACATTTGCGGCCGACTGTAATTGCTCATCGTAATAAAGGAAATCTCCTCGCATTGCATATGATTTTGCATCATCAGGATGTGCTTCTACGAGCAGTTTCGACCAATTAAACACTAAATCCTTTGTTTTGAATTCAGGCCTGCCAATCGAATCTATAAAAAGTACCAGATAAAATATTTTGGTGTCAATATTTCCATCCGGGTTAGCAAAGGCATTATTCATCGTATTCACATAATCAGCATACTCTCCTGCTTTTTGCTGCATAGAGGCCTTCCTGAACTGAAAATCGGTATTGGATGGGTCGATAGCTAGCAAATCATTAAATGTCTTTTCTGCTAATTCAGGTTGACCATTTCTGTCGTAATAGTCACTCAGATATCGCAAATAGAGTGTATTGTCCGGATTTTGTTTAATGAGTTTTTGCAACCAGGAAATGGCATTATTGTATTGTTCAACAGCTGCATACAGTCGCTGAATTTCAAACATTACCTGTTCATCATCGCCAATTATTTTGTGCAGATCAAGTAGCGTAGAAACAGCCTGTTGCCTGTCGCCTAATTTTTCATACGTTGCGGCTAATTGGTAATAAGTATCCTCATCGCCAATTTCATTTTTGATCATGCCGAGATACACATCAACAGCTTTTCTTCCCTGACCGCTATATTGCAATATTCCGGCATATTGCTGTTGATAGTCGCGATTTCCGGGGTCGATGGAAGCTGCTTTTTCGCTATATGCTAATGCATCTCCAATTTGTCCGTGATTGGCAAAGATTTTACCGAGTTGATACATTGCCGGTGCATTATTCGGATCTATCTTTACGATATTATTAAAAATATCAACGGCCTTATTATAATCTTCAAGAGCAACAAACTTACATGCATCAATATACTGACGCTCGAGTTCAGCAGTATCAATTCCTTTTTTTGGTCGCGATGCAGAGGACCCGACATTTACGACGCTTCCCGTTTGTTGTTGTGCTTCTTTAGGCCCGTTGCAAGCCGCAAGAAACATCAAGGTTAACGCGCATAATCCAATTTGAAGTCGTAATTTTTTTCTCATGCCATAGTACTGTAATCGCTCACACTCAGGTCATCAGGTGTTCCACTAATAACAGCAAAACTTCCCACCATTGAATTGGCGATACACTTGTCGGTGATACTAACTGATTGTTGCACAATGGAATTGCGTATTAACGCATTTTTAACAACCGCATTTTTGCCAATAGATGCATGCGGCCCGATCACAGCGTTTTCAATAACTGCACCTTCTCCGATATAGCAAGGTTCTATTACAACGCTATTGATCAGTTTCGCTGAGGGAGAGATCAATGTTTCTGTATCCTTTTTCAACTCCAGCACACGCTGATTGGTGTAAACGGTAGCATCTTTATTTCCACAATCGAGCCATTCGTCAACTTTTCCGGGGCTGAAGCGATATCCCTTTTGTTTCATCGACTCCAAAGCATTGGTAAGCTGATATTCTCCTTTTTCACGGATATTATTATCGAGCAGATACTGCATTTCATTCCTCAGCAAATCGCCATCTTTCACATAATACACGCCAATGATTGCCAGATCGGAAACGTAATGATCCGGTTTTTCAACAAAATTGGTGATATAACCATCGGCATTCATTTCAACCACTCCAAACATTTTCCAGTTTTCTACTTTATTCACCCAAATGATACCGTCAATGGTAGTATCTATTTTCAGGTTTGTTTTAAACAAGGTATCGGCAAATGCAATGATGGTAGGTCCTGTCACATAATCTTTAGCACACATAATGGCATGTGCCGTTCCAAGAGGCTCATCCTGATAACAGATATGACCCTTTGCACCCAATTTCGCAGCTATGCCTACCAGCATATCCTCAACTTCCTTGCCAAATCGACCCACAACAAAGGCTATGTTGTCGATTTTTTCGTCGGTTGTGTGGGCTATATCTTCTACAAGTCGCTGCACAATTGGCTTTCCGGCGACAGGAATCAATGGTTTAGGAACAGTTAAGGTATGTGGTCGCATGCGTTTTCCCATGCCGGCCATTGGAATGATGATGTTCATTGTACTATTAAAATTGAGTGGTAAAGATAATGATGAATCATGTGGATGCTGAATTGACAACAAGGAGTTTACTTATCCGGTGTGGCCAAACCCGCCTGCACCGCGTTCCGACTCAGAAAGCTTGTCTGTATTCACCCAGGTAACAGATTCGTATTTCGCAATGACCATTTGAGCTATCCTATCGCCCGAATTAACGATAAAAGGGGCATCTCCCAGATTAATTACAATCACCTTTATTTCACCACGGTAATCAGCATCAATAGTGCCGGGGGTATTGAGCATAGTGATGCCACTGTTTATAGCCAATCCGCTCCTGGGGCGTATTTGAGCCTCATATCCTTCAGGCAGCTCTATAAATAATCCGGTTGGAATCAGGGTGCGCTGCATAGGCAGTATGGTAACCGGTGCATCTACAAAAGCCCGTATGTCCATACCGGCAGCGTGCGCAGTGGCATAAGTCGGATCGGGGTTATTTGATGTATTGACGATTTTAATCAACATGAATAATATTAAGATTTATTTCTTCTCAAAAGTTTACTCAGATCAAGCCACCATGCAAAGGCGACAAATAGTCCGAATAAACAGCTTCTTACAATAATGGTGACGACAATATTTTCTGTTGCCGACATAAGTAATAATCCAGAGTAGCACAGTATAACAGAAACTACAATGTAGGTAATTATTTTTCGCAAATTATAGGGCACGTGATAATGTTTCTGTCCAATGATATGACTCATCACCACCATACTTAAATAACACGCAAAAGTTGACCAAGCTGCACCGGTATATCCGAATTTGGGTATCAGAATTAAATTCATGCCCAGTGTAATGAGTGCACCGGCTACGGGGATTATTGTTGCAAAAGACGTTTTATCGGTAAGCTTATACCATACACTTTGATTGTAATAAATTCCCAAAAAAAGTTGTGCCAATAATAATATCGGAACGATGTGTAATCCGGAGTGATATTCGGAGCCGATGATAATTTTAAATAAGTCGGGAAACATTCCTACACCCAAAAATATCAGGCAGCATGCAATAACAAAATAGCGCATGATCAACGCATATAAAGAAGGCGCATTTTTTTCTGCCGACTGGCTAAAGAAAAAGGGCTCTGCTCCCATCCGAAACCCTTGCACCGCAAGCGTCATAAAGATCGATAACTTATACACGGCGCTGTATATACCCACTTGTTTCAGGTTCTCTTCTATTGTGCCTGAACCCCAATATTTAATGAGCACTCTATCTAGAGTTTCATTGATCATTCCCGCAAGACCGATGATGATCAAAGGCAATCCATACGCCATCAATTTTTTCCATACTTGTACATCGAATTTCAATGACAACATGCCAGGAATAAATATGGCGAAAGTGATAGCACTAGCAATTAGATTGGCTAGAAATACATAAGCAACGCCATAATCAGGATCATAGGTGTATCCTATTCCGGAAAACATGTCATAATTATTTCTCAGTGCCGGTAAAAGGAAAAAGAAATTGAATGAAACATTGATAATGATATTCGTCAATTTAATTGCAAAATATCGCCAGGGCCTTCCTTCCAGTCGCAAACGGGCAAAAGGAATATTCACTAATGTATCGAATGCTATAATGAGTGCAAAAAATGTAACATAAATTCCCTTTCCCGGATATCCAAGCATGGAGGCAATATCATTACTTGAAAATAAGAGTGCAGCTGTTATTAATGCTGTAGAAACGATCAATGATATTTGCGATGAGCCAAAAACACTTCTTTTGTCGAGCGAATTTTGATTATTATTTGAGGCGAAACGAAAAAAAGCCGTTTCGAGTCCAAACATGCAAACCACATTTAAAAATGTGACATATGCATACATTTCAGAGATGATACCGTAATCAGCCTGATTGGTAAATACGCGCGTGTGCAAGGGAGCCAGCACATAATTGAGCAATCGCACCAGAATGGTACTCATGCCATAGATGGCGGTTTGGGTGGCAAGACGATTCAATGCGCGCACAGGGCGAAGATAAGGTGTTTGAAAGAGTGATTGAGTCTCAAATAATTACACGATCTCAATGATACCGTGCGGTTCAATTGGGTTTTTCTATAATAAGGTTTATCTTAGTAGTCCTCGATTTCGCCTATGACCAAATTATACACACTCATAGTAGGGCTTATCATGTCTGCAACCCTTGCGGGACAGACCTTTCAGCTATTTACTGAAGACTTTAACGTTCCTACCGGTTCCTTTATTTTAAACACACCGGGACCAGGTGGCGCGGCTGTTGGAACCAATAAATGGGTCATTAACAACAGTTACACCGGTGGATTTGGGTATCCGAACACTACCACTCAAGACCTTACAGAATCAGGAACCATAGGTGGCGCACCTACAAGTACCTATTTGCACATTTATGATGAGGAGGGTGCTCCGGCAATTACCTGTGCCAGTTATGACCCAACCAGTACCTCTGACAACTTTGCTGAAATGTCAGGAGGCTTTTGTACACTGGGTCTCATCGATATCGAATTCACTTTTTTCTGGCTATGCGAGGGTGGTGCCGGCGACTATGGTCAGGTGTATTATAGTGCTGATGGCGGCCCTTGGACTCCGGTGGGGATGGCGTTATACAGTGGTCAAACCCTCTGGAAATATGAAGTTATAACCGATCCTGCATTTGAGGAAGTTGCCAATCTCCGGTTTGCATTCAGATGGGTAAACGACAATGGCGGTGGTCCAAGCACGATGTCATTTGCCGTAGATGATATCATTGCAGTAGGTACTTATGATGAGGCTATACATCCAGTAGATATCAATATCGACTTTATTTCACCTGATCCGGTATGTAAGTTGAGCACACTCATTATTGGTTGGTCGCTGACTGACCCATTATGCGATGGTATTTATGAGATAGAACTGTCAAATGCAGCCGGGATTTTTGCTGCGCCAACAAGTTTGGGCGTATTTACCATTTTTGCTGAAGACACGATTGGTGCCATTGCAGCCGTGATTCCCGGAGGTGTTCCCGATGGATCCTGCTATAAGGTAAGGCTCAGCCGAACGTCGCCCTTACCGGAAATTACAGGTGAGGCGAGTGAATGTTTCACGATTCAAAGTTGTCCGAATATAATCACCACCTTACAACCTGTCGTCACATACGACTCGAATGCGGTGTGTGTCAACAGTGTGATCGATGTGCCATTTTTCTCAACGGGAGTATACTTCCCGGGGAATGTTTATACTGCGCAGTTGAGTGATTCAACCGGCAGCTTCGATACTTATTCTGTGATAGGCACCTTTGCAAGCAACGCAACGTATGACCCTGCCCTCGGCTCACCACCGGGATCTGTGTCAGGTATCGTACCAATGGTGCCGCCTGGATGTAACTATTACATCCGTGTCGTCTCGAGTACACCAGCATCCATAGGGTCGGCATACGGAACGGTCTGTATTCAGGAGTGTGATATCGAAACAAATGATATTGAAGATGTTTACGCATGTATCACAGAAGATTCCGGAGTTACTATAACTATAACCTATGATGTCAATGTGTTTGATGATATAGAAACGTATTGCGATACAAATACCTTCTGCGTGGAAGTATTAAATTCCATGTTTTTCACTCAGGCTAATTTGTGTGGATTAGGATTTACCATTGATACAGAATCGGGAACAATTGATTTGGAAATACCGGGATATTTTGATCTCGTAGCGATGGGGCTCGACGCCGGTATGTGGTATATGCGTGTAATTGCAAACTGTGGAACACCGCAGGAAAATACATTAGGCACACTGGTTCATTTAACAATTGGTGCACCTGCAGATAATGCTCCGGTTTTAATTCCTTCCGATACCTTATTGTGTGAAGGCGCTGTTGGCAATGCAACGATCGTTCCCTATAATATGAACTCCGATTATCAATTTCAGTTCGGAGCAGGAACACCATTTATCTGGCCTTTCAACCCAATATTTATTGACTTCACAGGTGCAACAGGTGATGTTACGCTTCGTGTTCGCGAAATAAATTACAACTGTCCGGGACCATGGAGTGAATACGTTACTTTCCATATTATAGATGCCCCAATAGTTACCATTTCAGGTCCTCCGAAAGCGTGTACCGGTGATACAACCTGGTATTCCGTTCCGTATTTCCTGACAACATATTACGACTGGTCATTAACCGGAGGAACAATAGTTGATACTTCGAACAACGTAGTTGGAATTATTTGGGATGAAGCGGGTACGTATACATTAAGCATTTTTGCACTGAACGAATGTGGCAGTGGCAATGGAACAAAAAATATTAATGTAATTGAAACTGTTCCTGTAGAGCAATCGGAAGACAAAACTATTTGTGAAGGAAGCAGTGCCACCTTTAGTGTGCTCACGGTTGGCGTGCCGTATTACGAATGGTCTGATGCAGAAACCGGTGAAGTAATCGGTGATGATTTTATTATCACTGTAACACCAGATTCCACAAGTACTTACGTGGTCACTGCCGAAGATGAAGAAGGTTGTAATAGTTATGATACCGTAACCGTTTTTGTAGAATATCCATCAACAGAATCAGATACTGCATCATATTGTATTGGTGGTTCGGTGATCATTGATGCCGGTCATGAAGGTGCTACTTATTTGTGGAATACAGGCGAAACCACAAAAACAATAGAGGTTAATGCCGCAGGAACTTATATTGTAACAATCAATGCACCTGATCTTGCATGTGACATTACAAAATCAATTGATGTAAGTGAAGTGATTGATAATTGTGCCCCTATTGTAAATATTCCGAATGCCTTCTCGCCAAATGGTGATGGTGTGAATGATTTTCTGACAATCTACGGCGCAGCAGTTATTGATATCAATATACATATTTATAATCGCTGGGGTGAATTAGTATATACAACAAATGATCTTGGCGTGCTCAACAGTGGTTCATTGGGATGGGATGGTAAAGCAAATGGTCAGGATCAGGAAATGGGCACTTATGTTTATGTGGTAAGCGCTACCGGCGGCAATGGAAATACGATCACATTGCAGGGGAATGTCACGTTAGTGCGTTGATATTGCCTTGCAGTGTAGTTTGATACAGGTATGAAAAAAGTCATTCTATTACTCCTCTTTTGTCAGGGCGTAATGCTGTATGCTCAGCAAATGCAGCCTAAGCAGAATGACTATGTGTCGATCACGAATGGCAAAACAAAAATTCCGTCAAAACATATTACGCAGGAGCTGATTAACAACACGCCCGAAGCATTTCAATCGCATCCCGACTTTGGCATACCACCTGTTAATGCACCAAAGGGAGCCATAGAGCTTGTACAAAAGCGCACACTGGATTCACGGTATTATATAAAGGAAGGCACCAACGGACAATCATTTTTTAAACAACAGGCATACGGCGCAATTAATTACACCGATGCTCAGGGATATTTGCGTGCTATAGATTATTTATTGCTACCTACAATTAACGAAGGCGTATTTGCTGCTGCCTCACAACCAACTCCTACTTCAATTGATTTCATCAACAATTTCACCTCTATACATATTCGAGATCTTGATTTTCGTATGAATCATGATATGGAAATGTATTTTGAAAAAGGAAATACAACTACTGCAAAGCAACGTTACAATACAAGTAATTACACGGTAGGGCGCGATGGCACATGGATCACTGATATATTCTCCGGGGTTGATGGTGAGATCGCTTTCAGAAAGGCCGGAATAAAAACAAATTTCATCATCAAATCAAAAGAGGTCGTCGACCCGGATGCTGAGTGGCTGGTTATTGACGACCATATTGCACTTCCCCCGGGGTATCAATTCGTTTACGAAGATGGTGACGGATATTTTTTATCCAATGGCGACTGGAAAGGAAATGTTGTTGTGAAAAATCCTTTCGGATTGAATTTGCTGCGCATCGAACGTCCTGTAATACTCGATCAAAACAAAAGTAAATATCATAAGCAAGATCAGGTTGATGCTATAGCATACCAATTAATTCCGGAGGATGGCGGATATATTTTACGTATGCGCGTTAATGTAAAATGGCTAATAAATTCAGAACGAAAATACCCGGTTGTTATTGATCCAACATTAATTGGCGAGGCTACTTATACCGCCGGTGATATTGGCTTTGAATATGATGCACTTTGCTGGAATGAAGCTGACTATTGCAGCTATTCACTGGACATTACTGTTCCCGGAAAAACTACATTGACTGCAGCATATTTTGATGGCACTTATTACTCACAAAACTTCGGATGTTTTTTCGTCACCGACTGTTTAATGAGTGAAGCTGCTTTTCGCATTTTAGGAATATGTGATGACTCACCGGGACCAGCCTCATTCTGGACTTGTCTTCCGCCGGTGGGCGATAGTGCCGGAACTTGTTATGGAATTGATCTGCCCATGTTTAATACTATAGCCTGTATTCCACCGCAATGTGCCGATTATAATTTCACATTCGAGATGCGTACTTATCACTGTTCATGTACACAACCACCGTGCAGTATTTTATGTCACTTCATGCCTACCGGAAGCTGGGTGATTACCATTGAAGGAAAAACAGTGGAAGAAAATCCTATTCAGTCATCTACAGTTCCCGATTTTGTGATTTGCGAAGGCGATTCTATAGATTTATTTGCATCCGGCGTCTGGGGCGTTCCACCATATACCTACGAATGGTTGCCGGGAGGTGTTGTAGAACCAATACATTGGGTAGCGCCAACTACAACCACCACTTACACATCAGTGATCCATGATGCATGCGATATGACCGATACCGTTTCGCAAACAGTAACCGTAAATCCCGCTCCAATTATTGAAGTTGGACCATTTGAAGGTTGCTACCTCACAACAATGACAGCACCCGGAGGATATGACAGTTATGTATGGACAGATGCAAATGACAGTGTATTAGCAACAGGTACGAATACGCTCACTGTTGATTCAACCGGCATGTATTTTGTTACAGTAACCGATGGAAATGGATGTATGGGTACCTCGGAACCGATTGAGGCATTTGTTTATGAGGCGCCTGTGATAAATGCATTTCCTGATACCGTTTTTGTAAATGATGGCGCACTTGCTCTTCTTCAGGTTGAAACTATTACAGGTGATGACGTCACTTATACCTGGACACCGGCCGATGCTGTTAATTGTTTAAACTGTGCCACCACACTTGCTTACAGTGTTGGGGAGTCAAATACTTTTTATGTAACCGGCGAAGAACATGGCTGTGTTTCAGCCCCGGATAGCATAGTCGTAATCATGGAAGAAAGTGAACTGATCATACCCAATGCGTTTACTCCTAATGACGATGGACTAAACGACGAATTTAACATCCTGAATCCCATTTTTTATCCGATTTTCTCTTTCGAAATCTACAATCGCTGGGGTCAGCAGGTATTTGCTACCAGCGATGTTACCCGTGGCTGGGATGGAAATTACGACGGCAAACCTCAGGAAATTGGCATGTATGTGTGGATGGTGAGTTACGAAAAAGCCAATCAACCCGGTGAAGTCTTTGTGCTGCGCGGCACTGTGACCTTACTGCGCTAAATTTCAATAGATGTCCTTAATTCCTTGCATTAAATTTGCAGGATCATTATGATGAGGCGAATTTCAATTCATGCAATTGCTCCTATTTACTGCATTTTGCTTCTGATACTTTTTCAGAATCATACACATGCACAGGTTAATAGTTCATTCGAATTATATCGTTCCAATATTGCCGCTGCACAAGCGAATATGCAATTACATCAGTTTACTGAAGCGCGAAATTGGTTGAATGCAGCGCCTGAAAAATATAGAGCCTGGGAATGGAATTATCTTTACTACACGCTCGACCAGAGTATAGGAAAAATTGAACTTGGCTACATTGCTAATGATATGGCAATTTCACCCGATGGCAAGTCTATTGCTATCGCCGGAGCTGATCATAATATTCATATATATGATGTCCTTAGTAAATCTGAAACATCTACAATTGCTACACATCAAGGCAAGGTATATAGCATAGCTTTTGATCCTTCATCGCAAATAATTTATTCCTCCGGCCAGGATGCAAAGGTGATAGCAACAAAAATAACAGACAAGTCGAAGGTCTGGGAAAAATCAATTCCGGCAGGAATAAATAAATTATCTGTTAGTCGGGATGGTAAATTGATTTGTGTCAGCACTACCCTATTCAATGGATATGGCTATACAGGTAACACCATAGTGTTACAGGCACAAACCGGAAGTGATATCTGGAAAAGTGGCGAAAGAAAAGAAAAACCTCTTGCGTCTGCATTTAGCAATGATGGCTCAATGCTTGCTTATGGAGAAGAAAACGGCGTAATCAGTGTAATTCGCACTGATAGTTTTACTGTTGTGCAGAATTACATTTTCGATGATAATAATTCCATTCAACAAATTAAAGATATCACCTTTAGTGAAGATGGCTCCTTTTTAATGGCGGCTAATGGAAACGGATTTGCGCAAGTTTGGAATATGTTCACCCGAACAACACAGCAAAAATTATATAGTGCTCAACAAAATATTACCACGGTAGGTTACACACCAAATGGATTCGGCATGGTAACCGGTGCTTCGGATGGTAGTATTGCGTTGTGGAGTACAGAAAGCGCCACTATCAAGCAAGAATTATTTGGCCATATCGGCGAAGTAAAAAAACTGCTCACTACACAAAACGGTGATGTATTGGTTTCACTGTCTGCCGATGGCACATTAAGGTTTTGGGATCTTGCGAAAGCAGGCACTTATATTAACCCAATGGGTTTCAGCGGATTGACCTATGCCTTTGAAGTTTCTGCCGACAGTAAATATTTATTTACACAGGGAGAATTCGGACTCATTACGCAATGGAATAATGCAACAGGTTATATAGAAAAGCAATTCCCATCGCTGCCGGAAATAATGAATGATATCACAATAGATCACGACAATCATTTAATTGCAGCATGCGACAACGAAGGACATGTTCGCGCCTGGGAAACAGCAACGGGTAAACGATATGATGATTATTTTGGCGTAGAAGGAGCTGTTTACGACCTTGATTATAATCCGGATGGAACTTTATTAGCTGCAGCGAGTGCCGATAGTAATATCACTATTTGGAATGCTGTCAGCGGCGGCATTTTTCAGCAAATTCATTTCGCCGGACAGGTGATGGATCTAAGTTTCAGCTACAATGGAAAAATGATTGCAGGGGTTTCATCCTTGGGAATAATTGGTGTATGGAATATGGAAACAAAAGAATTTGTGTTCAACACAACGATTTCTAAAAATCATTTACAAAAAGTACTTTTTTCACCAAATGGTCAAAATATTATTGCCACAGATGACAATGGAACGATATATATTTTAGCTGCCGATTCAGGTAAACTTTTGAAACAGCTGAACGCGCATACAGGCATTGTTTACGACGTTTCGTTTTCGGTTGATGGAAAGCGCCTCGCTTCAGGTGGTGGCGATGGCACTATTAAAATCTGGGACACTGAAACATGGGAATCTGTTTTATCTTTTAATGACATGCATGTCTGGATTCACAATGTTCAATTCAGTTCCGATGGAAATCATTTATACATTAATGCCCCGACCAAAGATTTCAAGCGCTATAGCATTAAGTAATATCTCGACATTAAATAATAATTTTCTTCTACAATTAACGAATTACAATGGATGCATCTGCAACAGTTTTTGATAATATAGTGCAATCTCGTCGCAGTATGCGCATTTATGATGCCGAGGCTTACTTTGATAGTGAGGCGGTTGCACGAAGTATACGCAGAGCAATGCTTGCGCCTAATAGCAGCAACATGCAGATGTGGGAATTTTATCGCGTTACCGATCCGCAAAAAATAAAAGACATTGCAGTATTTTGCATGAATCAGAATGCGGCAAAAACTGCTCGAGAATTATTGATTATTGCTGTGCCGAAAAATAAATACAGAGCGCGTGCTCAAGCGAATTATGCATTTCATCACGCACGATATTGTAATAAACCAATCGAAGAGTTGGATAAGCGTTCAGCAAGAAAGCTGAAGTACTTTTCGCGGTTGATGCCGATGTATTATTTCCAGGATTGGCTCGGTTTATGGGGTGCAGTTCGCAAATTAATAGTATCAATTGCCTCCATTTGGCGTCCGGTAGTTTGGCAGGTAAGCAAGCAGGATTTAAGAGTAGTATGTCACAAATCAGCTGCACTTGCTGCACAAACATTTATGCTTAGCATGTTAGCAGAAGGATATGCCACATGTCCGATGGAAGGTTTTGATTCAAAGCGCTTGCGCAAATACCTTAAACTGCCAAGAAGCACTGAGTTCAATATGATCATCAGTTGCGGACCCGGTACAACACAAGGCATTTACCACGAAAGATTTCGTGTACCGGAAAATGAAGTAGTATTTATGGTTTGATTAGAATCGTGGACAATCGATAGGTTTCGATTTTGGTGTTACGCTGAGGCAACCCCAATACACGAACGACAACTCGATACCACCGCGATAATTGGTAACGGCATTTAATCCGGAAATATTAACATCGTAGCTTAAACCGAAATTGATGTTATTATAATCTAATCCGAGGTTAATAATGGCCGCATCCGCAACATCGATATTATCCACTGAACGATAGTGCAATCCGGCATAAGCCATAGAAACACCTTTTTCGAGTTGGAAGCCGACATCAACACCTGAGTTTATTTGAACGTTTGACCCTTCAGTCTGTTGCATATAAAGGAATGAAGGAATCAATACTGTACTTTTTCCCATACCGATTTTGAAAGATCCATATCCCACGTAATGCGCATTCAGCTTATTTACATTGTAGTTGTAGAATGTTTCAATAGGTTCACTTAAGTGGAAATAGGCACCTCCGATTTGAACAGCGAATTTATCTGAAAAACGACCTCTCCAGTTAATACCCGCATTTACATCAAGATATGAGAAATTATCATCACCATATTCGCCGCTTGGAAGATTCGGATCAACACCATTAACTCCAATTTGCGATTCGAATATGAGTTTTGAGTAGTCTACACGTTTTTGCACTAATCCAAGTTGCGCACCGATAGACAGATAATTGTTTTCATCTCCAATCATTTGATGATAGGCAAATGAACCCATAACGGTCATGTTAGTTAATGAACCATCACCTGACACATCGTTATACATCATTGCACCAACACCAACAATATTTCCATCGAACTTATCGCGCCACAAACCGGCATCAAAAGATCCGGCAAAGGTCTGATAACTTGCAGGTCCCAATGCAGAAGCCCACTGGTTACGATAATTGAGCACACCTCTATAAGTACAGGGAGTAAGTCCGGTTAACGCAGGGTTCAAGGTCAAAGGTGACTGAGAATACTGCGAAAAATGGATATCCTGCGCTGAGGCAACCAGTACGGAACCGGCGAGGAGGAGGGTTGCGAGGATTCTTTTCATACGTTGGATTTCGGCTAACTTAACCCAAAAGTAGCAAACTTTAGTATTCCACACAACATTAACATTACAACTATGTAACTATTCTGTCATGGATGCATTACAACTACCGGGGCTGAGTACCTGCCCTGATCGGTGTTCAGGCTTACAATATACATCCCATTCGTGAGCTTACTGCAATCCAACGATATGAATAACAAGGTATTAGCTGTAATAAACCGCTGCGAAAGCACAGGTCGCCCGGCCAGGTCAAATACGTCTACAGCCGTGTATGCAGATTGCACCGGAAGGTAGATCCTTAGCAAATCATCAACCGGATTTGGATAGCAGAATAGTTGAATTTCAGGGTCTGAAGTATCTGTTGTGAAGGATATCTCCTTGCTGAATGCAGCAACACAGGTGTCATTGCCATAACTCACGAAATTGGTGAGGGTATACGGCCCTTCATCGGGGTAAACGTGGGTGATAGGGTCCGTTGCCGGCGAAGTAGTGCCATCGCCAAAATCCCACCAAGAAGTATAATATGTTCCTGTAAGGGTATAGCCTGTTACGGCAATTGTCAAAGCATCAATATAGGCAACATCATAAGTTGCCTCAGGAGCATGTATAGGATCGGCATAGAAATATTGCAGGTCGAAACCTTGAATGATATTACTATCGGCACCTATCAGTTCAACATAAATGATGAGCTCGGCATCGATATCAAAAGCACCATCCGGAATTGTAGTTAAATCAATATCCACTACCTGACCATAAGTATATTCAGGCGATTTATTGGTATACCATCTCAACTGCATAGTATCGGGAAGATCAAATAAAATTCCTGCCGTATCAAACACAGAAGCAGAAAGATGCACTGAGCCTTCAGGGTCGAGAAGACAGTCGATAGCATCATGCTGCATGGTTACTCTGAAAGCCTTTTTTAAATAATAAACACTATCCGGCATCCACTGCTCCAGAAAATTGATTACCGGTGCATAATCAGGATCTTCTGCCAGATTATTCCATTCATAGGGATCTGTTTCTCTGTCGATACCTATTTCATATAATTCCTGTTGATAGCTGTGATTTATCGAATCACAGAATCCGGTGGCAAAAGTGCCATCATTATTTTCACGATATCGGATATAATGCCAGCGTTCATTTCTTACAGAATGATGCGGATAGCATGAACCGATACCGCCGTTCTTTTTATAGGACGATAAACTTGGATACTCATATTTAAGATTTGGTTCATCGAGCAACATAGCAATACTATGCCCATCGAGATATTTAGAACCATCAGGAAAAGTAGGGTAGTTCACATGCGCAAAATCGCATACTGTAGGAAATAAGTCTAATAATGAAACCGTCTGTTCAACCACTTCGCCACCTTCGCGACTAGGGTCGGCAATGATCATTGGCACACGAAGATCCGGTTCCCATAATGTCCATTTTGTCCAATGGCGTTTTTCGCCGAGAGAATAGCCATTATCGCTTAATAATACCACGATAGTATTATCATATATTGCAGGATAAGCCTCCAATGCATCCATCAATCTGCCAAGTTGTGCATCGATATATTGAATTGCAGCGATATAATTTATTTCATAATTGGCAGCTGTTGCAGTGCGCAGGATATTCATTCTATCCTCATCTGTCAGCAGGTCATCGATAACAGGGAGAGGATCCAGACCTGTAACATAGGTTTCTATCTGATCATAGACTCCGCCATTATCAGCCATTGCACGTGCAATTCCACCTTCCGGTAAATTATAGTAATCGCCGTATAACAAATCGGGTTGAACCGGCATTACAATTCCGTTGTATGGATAGGCATCTACAGGATTATTATAAGGTAAAACAAAGGGCTCGGCATACACATCATTTAAATAATAATCAGGAAAATATTTTTCCGGGATAAACCGCTCGATGTGTGGCTTATAATATCCCAAAGCCATAAAAAAAGGAGCGCCGCAGGTTTCTGCAGTTCCGGTTGCTACGGAATCAATGAAGTTAATAGCAAGATTTGTTCCGATATAGTCTTCGAGTAAAGGTTCAAGGCTATCTGGTATCATACCCCAATCAAATGTATTGCCAAAGCCATAAACAGATAATGCTTCCAGCAAGGAATCGGAATCTTCAATAAAATCCATGCGATTCCACGACAAGGTCTTATCACATGCCGGCGTTGCTATAGTTTTATCAAAATCGTTATTATTCGGATTATGGAAAATTTTATTGATTCCATAAGTAAAATATCCTGCACTATCTTTTAATATCTGAGGCAGCGAATAAACTATTTCATTTCCATTGGCAACAGAAAAATTCTCTCTGAATTTAGAGGCATAATCCTCATTATTATATACACCTGTATATTGGATATCCTTCCCGCTTAAAAAACTTGTTCGCGAAGGAGCGCATCCCGGCGAATTAGCATATGCATTTGAAAAAAGCATGCCTCTATTCGCAAGCTCCTGAATATTTGGCGTGAGCACCTGTGGCTGATCGGTAATACCTTGCACATAATCATTCAAATCATCAACAACTATAAAAATAAAATTTGGCTGATCGAGTTGTGCAGATCCCGTTCGCCAACCCAAGAGCAAAAAGAGAGAACATGTGAAAAAAGATTTTAACGTTTTATGCATGGGTATTTTGAACTTTTAGGGGAGCTTCCGATAAGTTTCCCATAAAATGGGCGTTGAAATAATATTTTAACAAGTTATTTTGCAAAGCAAACGGAAGTTAAAGTTACGAAAAGCTGCAAACTCGAGCGCTTGCAGTTATTATCAATCAATTGGCAATATTACCTTTGGACGATAACTATGATCATGAAAATCATTACCTACAACGTGAATGGTATCAGAGCGGCGCTGACAAAGGGATGGGCCGAATGGGTGCAGAAGGAGGGATTTGACATCATTTGCCTCCAGGAACTGAAAGCCGAGCCCGGACAGTTGGATTTGAGCATTTTCGACAATCTGGGTTATCATCACTACTGGCATCCGGCCCAAAAGAAGGGGTATAGTGGGGTTGCCATTCTCAGCAAGGTAAAACCTGATCACGTAGAAATTGGATGCGGCAACAGCGCATATGATGCAGAAGGTCGCGTGATAAGAGCTGATTTTGGTGATAAGAGCGTTTTCTCTATTTACTTCCCATCCGGCACCACAGGCGATGTTCGTCAGCAAGTAAAATATCAGTTTCTAGATTATATCTACGACTACCTTATCGCCTTAAACAAAAAGGGAAGAAAGCTGATCGTTTGTGGCGATTACAATATTGCAAACAAGCCAATCGACATTCATGACCCTAAAGGCAACAAAGAATCTTCAGGATTTCTGCCAGAGGAACGTGCCTGGATGGATAAATTCTATGAAAATGGATTTGTCGACAGTTTTCGACAATTCAATTCAGAGCCACATCAATATACCTGGTGGAGTTTTCGGGCAAATGCACGAGCAAATAATAAAGGCTGGCGCATCGATTACATTGCTGTTTCGGAATCACTTAAAAAACAACTAGCAGGTGCTCGCATCATACCCGAAGCAAAGCACAGTGATCACTGCCCACAATTACTCGAAGTAAACTGGTAAAAATTACCTTATCACCTCCAAAGTCTTGGTACCATAAAATTGTGGTGTACTAATCTCAACCATATAGGTGCCGTTTGCTATGTCGGTAATATCGATAGTAAATGACCTATCTGCTTCTTTTATTGATTGCATATAAACTGGTTGACCAAGCATATTATAAACGGTGATATCGGCATCTGATATTGCCTCACTTAATGCAATGGTAACTGATTGTTTTGCCGGATTTGGATACAGCGCAAATTGCAATTGGGGTACACCTTCGCGAGTGAGATTTGCATTGCGCGCAACATTTTTCAAACATCCATTTCCGTACTGAATATAATTTCTGACAGTATAAAATCCGGGTGCTGCATAATAATGAGTGTCAGGCAGGAAATCCTCCGATTGCGTTCCATCGCCGAAATTCCAATAGGTGTTATTGTAACTACCGGTTAAGGTGTAACCTGTAATAGAAGCAGTCAGTGCGATATTATCTGTTACCAATGAATAAACCGCATTAGGGGTATTTGCATTATTAATATAAAATGTTCTGGTATTAAATGCAACCAATTCGCCTGTAGTAGTATTAGTTACTTTCAGATAGAACATGATATGGTCATGTGCCGCATAAACCGCGGGCGGCACTGTTGCCATATTAAAAGTGTAATTTTTTCCCGCAACGGTAGCTGCAGTTAAACTATTAGTCCAGGTGAAAGTATAGCCTGCGCCGGTCAACAATGCTCCATTCAAATCATAAAGTGCTGCCTGTAATTTAATCTTACCGGTATTTTTCACAAAGCAAGGCAGTGTATTTGTATTGTTTATGTTAACTGCAAACATGCGATCCTTGTAATGTGTGCTGTCTTTAATAAATTGACGCATGTAATTCAATACCGGAGCGTATTCCGGATCATCAACCAGATTATTCCATTCATTGGGATCCGTTTCACGATTAACACCTACATCATAAAGTTCTTCCTCTGTTTGACTAGCAGCGAAATCGCAGGTAAGCAGCGGAGGCGCGTTATTAGTGGCATATTTAATATAATGAAATCGATTATTACGCAAAGAATACTGTGTAAAGCATGAGCCATCGTTCAAAGTGCCTCCGCTATTTTTTGTGCGCACACCGGCAAGTACCGGACGCTCCCAAGGTTGATTCGGATTGTTGATCAATGGCATGAAACTATATCCATCTAAATAGCGGTCGCCGGATAAAAATGTTGGTTCAGCCATATCCAGCATATCTAATACCGATGGAAAGATATCCATATTGCTCACAGATGCATTACAAGTTTGTGCAACCGGATTTCTCAAATCAATATACACCAAAGGCACACGCATATCGGGTTCCCATAAAGAGAATTTTCCCCAATGGCGTTTCTGACCGTGGCTAAAACCATGATCGGCGGTGATGATGATAACAGTATTATTATATATTTCAGGATGTGATTCCAATGCATCTAAAAATCTACCAATTTCATAATCAAGGAATTTCACTCCTGCCAGATAAGCCATCAAAGCATTTGCGCGCATTGATTCATTTAATATTTCAATGCGTTCCGAATCAGAAATACCTGCTTGAATTTCAGGCAATGAAGGCAAACTTTCGCCGAAGGCCTCAAATTGTCCCTCTTCATTATCAGAAGCAAATAACTGCCCCATATATCCCAATGAATCATAATCAGCCCATCTGGGTTCAGGTTGAGGAGGCATTACGATGCCATTGTATGGATTAGCGTTATAAGGAACATTATATGGAATGTCATATGGATCGTCATATACACTATTTAAATAATTTTCATTGAAAAAACTCTCCGGCACATAAAAAGGTGCGTGCGGTTTTTTAATTCCCAAGGCGAGGAAAAATGGCCTGTCGCATGTAATTGATGTACCAAAAGTTGAAAAATCATTGATGAAAGAAATAGCATGATCAACCGTAACATCATCTTCCATATAATCAATCATGGTATCATTGAGTCGTGCCCATTTTAATAAAAAGATGCCTTCATTTTCTGCATCTCCGATTGGGTCTATGATTTCATCTTCAACATACACAAATGCATTATTCCATGAAAATTGTTTTTCGCATGGATCTAAAGTCACGGTATCGTAATCGGAATAAGCTTCATAACAATGCAGGGTTTTACCCATGGTGTAGGTATAATAGTTCCCGTTATCTTTCAGATACTCCGGTAATGTAAATACTTCAGCATTGCCGTAAGCCACCTTAAAATTTTTTCGGAAATCGCGACATGCATAGGAGGTGTTGTCATATACTTGCGTATAATCAACATCCTTTCCTGTGATAACAGAAGTTCTGGAAGGGGCGCATTTAGGTGAAGCACAATGCGCATTTGTAAAAATTGTTCCCATCGACAGCAATGCATCCAGATTTGGCGTTTCCACCTGCGGATGCGTTCCGTAAGCACCCAGATATGCATTCATATCATCCATAGTAATCATGATGATATATGGTTGGGTGGGAGCCTGAGCCCTAATACCAAATGAAATTGAAAGCAAAATTGCAATGAGTGTCTGCCTGTGCATGTTGGGAGTATTTGAAATACGAAAATAAGGAATTTACTAAGTGATTATAATAATTCGACCGTCGAATGTGATCATCTTGTCACCATGAACTTCTCCACGCGGATACCTACATCCAAAATATCAGGCACCGGATTCATGCGCATGTCTTGCTCCAATGTGAAGGTATATTTCCCTTTTTGCGGTAAAAAGAAGTCCGATTTAATCAATGTGGTATTAAAACAAATGCCGTCGACACAATTTCCCATCCACTCACCTTCAGGTTCCGACAGAGGCACGTCTACCTTGGTAGTTTGTTTTGTTCCATCGGGGAAAGTAGTAGTCATGTTAATCCATATATTATTATACGGATATGCATCGGTATGCCTTACGTTAATATAGAGATTATAGCTTTGCGTAGTGTCATTGATCTGCACCTCATAACTAAGTGCCGTGCCATAAGCCCAACCACTTTTATCGATCGGTGTATTTTTATCAAACACGCGCGACTGTTCGCAACCTGCGGCTACAAAGCATGTTACCAATACAGAAAATAGTATGCTATAGGCGCGATTATTCACCTTCAGGATTTATTGTTGTTATCATTTCCCGGGCCGCGATTATTTCCTCTTGGGGGGCGATTATTTCCGCGATGGCGTTGTTGATTTTGCTGCTGGTTGCCCGGACCTTTTTGCTGATTCCCGTCGCGGCGCGGTTGATTATTTCCTTTCTGCTCCTGCTGACGCTGATCACGGGGATTTTGATTGTTATCTCTTCGACCCTGAGGTGGATTGTCACGTCGCTGATTTTGTTGCTGCGGACCTTTCTGACGATTTTTCTGACGGCGTTTTTGTTCCGCTTTTTCAATTGTGCGCAAACTAACTTGTTCTACAACTGTAGCATATTCAACTTCCTTAACTGCAGGCTCTTGCTCATATTTTACCCCTTCGAGATGCTCCGGTTTTTGGCCTTTACTGTTCATCGATAACACCTCACGTACTTTTTCAAGTGTTACAGGGTATTGCTTGCCTCCGGCATTATATTCATAAACCATCAGCTTTTTGAAAATATCTGTCTTTACTAATCGCGCATCGCCAAATTCTGTGCGCAAAATATCTGCATGCTTTGGAAAATCCTGCAATGCATCCATATAGGTATCAAGCTCAAAGTTGAGACAACATTTCAGGCGACCGCATTGTCCGGATAACTTCGATTGGTTGATGCTTAAATTCTGGTATCGCGCTGCATGCGTGCTCACCGATTTAAAATCTGTTAGCCATGTAGAGCAACACAACTCACGTCCACAGCTTCCAAGTCCGCCAATTTTTCCGGCTTCCTGTCTTGCCCCGATTTGTCGCATTTCTATTTTAACGCGAAACTCTCTTGCATATATTTTGATGAGCTCACGAAAATCGACGCGATCATCTGCGATATAATAAAATGTGGCCTTGCGCTTATCGCCCTGGAACTCAACTTCCCCAATTTTCATATCGAGTTTCAATTCACGGGCATAGGTGCGTGCTCTGAGCATGGTTGCCCCTTCAAGCGCTCTTCCCTCCATCATTTTCTCCATATCAGCATCGGTAGCCTTTCTTAGAATGGGGCTGAAAGTGCTGTTAGGCGAAACACGACGTTTTTTCATTTGTAGTCGCACCAATTCGCCGCTGAGTGAAATCCTCCCAACATCGTAACCGCTTTCTGTTTCCACGCAAACCATGTCGCCCGTCATCACATCTATGCCTTTACTATTGGCATAAAATCCTTTGCGGACGCCATTTTTAAAACTTACTTCATGGATATTGAAACGCTGTGAAACAGGTACCGGCATAGCGCGGAGCCAATCGAAAGTATTCAGTTTATTGCATCCTCCCGTAGCGCAGTGCCCGTTGCTTTTACAACCGGCCGGGGAGCTTTTATCCGTGCCCACAGCACATCCTGCACAACTCATAGTAATATATTTTAAAGGGCCCACCGATCATAGAAGGGCCGCGTTGGCTGATAGTTCTTTTGAAACTGCTTTAACAGTGTCACCGAAACGTACGTCATCATGATCTTGCCGTTAACGTTCCGTTCCACAAAGTAAATACTTTTGTCAAATAATTCAATAATACCCATCAGCTTCTCAACCCCAAGCACCTGTCCTAATCCCTGGGCAGTTTTCAACTCCGCGTCCGTGAGTTTGGCGAGTTGCCCTGCGCCGGCCTGAATAAGCATTACCTCGCGGAAAAAGTGCAGGCAGTATTGAAAAAACATCTTCTGCTGCTCCCTTCCCAGCTTTAAAAACTTGTCGTTCCACGCGAATAACTGCTTTACCTGCTGGCGATAGCAAGCTTCCATCCACTCCCGGATCATTGCGGTATTAGCATCCTCGTGAATATCTAACAAACGTATAGCCTCCTGAAGGTTACCACCTGCCATCTGAGCTATCTTAACTGCTTGATTATGAGGCTGTTGGTGATCCCGCTCCAAAACTTGTGCCACATCTTCATCAGCAAGTCGCGCAAATTTGACGATTTGCACCCTAGACATAATGGTATTCAATATCTGTTCGCTGTCATTGGCAACAAGTAAGAAAACCGTATTATCAGGCGGTTCTTCCAGCATTTTTAACAGACGGTTGCCTTCCTTGTCGAGAAACTCAGGCATCCAGAGAATCTGCACTTTATAAATGCCTTCATAGTTCTTGAGTGAAAGCTTGCGGAGAATCTCCAGGCACTCTTTGGCGGTGATATTGCCTTGTTTATTGCCTTCAGTAATATTTTCTATCCAATCGTTATAAGTGCCATATGGAGTTTGCAACACAAATTCCCGCCATTCCTTCATCCAATCGGCACATAGTTCTTTGTCTTCTATTTTGACGAAGGGAAAAGTGTAGTGAATATCAGGATGGATCACTTTTTGCGCCTTGATACAGGAGGGGCATTTGCCGCAGGAATCGCCTGTCACCTTGCCATTTGAATCAGTGCCAGTTTGGCGATTTTCGCAATTGATGTACTGAGCAAAAGCCAGTGCCATAGCCAGATTACCGCAGCCTTCAGGGCCCAAAAACAACTGGGCATGGCTCACCCGTCCTTCTTCAACAGCGCGAATCAGCTGCTGTTTGATGCGATCTTGTCCTATGACCTGGCTGAAGAACATCCGAAGATTTTATGTTATCAATTCGGGTTAATATGTTCCAAAAGCCCATCGTTTATAGGATCAGCTGCCGGAGGATATACCTCTATAAGCACCCCGTTTTCATCGCAAAGAAACTTTTGGAAATTCCATGTCACCGTTTTATTCATGTCGGTCTTAAACGGAACAGTTGTAAGCCACTTGAACACCGGATTTGCATCCATCCCAATCACCGGACTTTTCGAAGCCAGGGGAAAGGTGACGCCATAGCGATATGAACAGAAATTTTTTATCTCACGGTTTGTTCCGGGTTCCTGCTCACCAAAATCATTCGACGGAAAGCCTACCACCACCAATTCGTTTGGGTAGGTTACCGATAATTCCTGCAATTGTTTGTACTGATCGGTATACATACAATCGCTCGCCGTATTTACCACAAGCACTTTCTTTCCTTTAAACACCGCAAAATCGATCATACCGCCATCGATGGAAGGAAATTGAAATGCATGTAAAGAAGATTTTTCTTGCATAATCAATATGCACAAATGTAAAGGATTTTAGCAACCTTTGTGTGATATTGGATGTTAGTAGGCATATGAAGACATCAGTAATAAGAAGAGCAACTTTTAATGCAGCACACAGATTGCACAATCCTGCATGGGATGATGCTACCAACAGCAAGGTTTTTGGTGCATGTAACAACCCGAATTACCATGGGCACAACTACACGTTATTTGTAAAAATTACAGGTGAAGTCGATCCGGTTACAGGATATGTAATGGACTTAAAAGATGTCAATATTCTGATCAACACATACGTGATAGAGCCTCTGGATCATCAGAACCTAAACCTTGACGTGCCCGATTTTCGCAATCTGAATCCTACTGCCGAAAATATTGCACGCATTATCTACGAAAAGCTGAGAAGTGCACTGGCAGCAGATCTTGAGCTAAAGGTGACACTATACGAAACCGAAAATAATATCGTAGAGTATCCGGGTTGAAATGCAATCAACCATTTAATTTGTGATGCATCAATCCTGCGATTCCATCAGCCCTGGTTTTCATCAGGTCGGCATTTTCTCCTGCAAAATATTTATCAACTGTAGCGTGAAATAATTGCAGCCAGCGATCAAAATGCGCTTGAGTAAGTGGCGATTTTGCATGCAGCGCAACATGCGGTGTCATAGCATTTCGTGTATACGATCCGGTTCCCAGAACGGTATATTCCCAGAAATCTATGATAAGCGGTGTATGTGTTTCCCAATTAACCTGCGCCACATCATTAAAAATATATGCCAGCAATTCATCGCGGCGCACATCATTGTAAAATTCCACAACAATCTTGGCAACATCGCTTCTACTTGTAATGTCTTGCATCAGGCTATGGTTGTTATAATTTCATTTGTGCCGGCAAGCAATTTGTGAACCGGACATTTATCTGCAACCATCAGCAGGCGATCATAAATAGCCTGATCTTGCTTATGTTCAGGCTTGATGGTTCTGTTGAAGACCTGTTTGCCTGCTTCTCCTTCTGAAAGCGTGACTTGCACATCGATATTACCCAATGCCCAGTTTTTCCTTTCAGCATACATGCGCAAGGTGATAGCGGTGCAGGCGGCCAGGCTCATACACAACAATTCCCGCGGTGCAGGAGCACTGTCTTTTCCGCCTTTATCAGCGGGTTCATCGCAAAACACCGTGCTTCTGCCGTTGTGCATGCTTGTTTTATAGTTTTCGGCACCTAATGTTGCCTCAATGGAAATGAAATCTGTCATGTAGTGTTCAGTTTATTGGAAATTATTGAAAATCAAGGTTTGTAACCCACTTAACAAGAGTTATACGGACCTTAACCTTTTTTAACTTTGCAGGTCAAATGTACACACGTTTCAACTTGTTTATATAATATAATTTTGTCACCCGTTTTCTTCTACGAGACCAAACCTACTTATTATGGATGCAGTGATATCAACCGATATCCGGGAGTTGAATGAGCGAATACATCAGGAAAGTGCTTTTATTGACCTGCTGAGGATGGAAACCTCCAAAGCAATTGTTGGTCAGAAGTATATGATTGACCGCTTGTTACTCGGATTATTATCTCAAGGACATATTTTACTGGAAGGAGTTCCGGGACTTGCAAAAACTTTAGCCATTAAATCATTGTCATCGGCGGTGAATGCAAAGTTTTCGCGCATACAATTTACACCCGACCTGTTACCTGCCGATTTGATCGGTACGATGATTTATAATCAGAAGGACAACAACTTCAGTGTAAAGAAGGGTCCTATTTTCGCTAATTTTATTTTGGCCGACGAGATCAACCGTGCTCCGGCAAAAGTGCAGAGTGCATTACTCGAGGCGATGCAGGAACGTCAGGTTACTATTGGCGAGCATACGTACAAACTGGAAGAACCATTTTTGGTACTGGCTACACAGAATCCGATAGAACAGGAAGGAACCTATCCGCTTCCTGAAGCACAGGTAGACCGTTTTATGCTGAAAGTAGTGATACACTATCCTGAAAAAGAGGAAGAAAAAATGATCATTCGTCAGAACGTGAGCGGTGCCATACAACAAATTAAACAAGTTGTAAAACCTGAAGACATTCTGAAAGCAAGAGACCTGGTGCGCGAAGTATATATGGATGAGAAAATAGAAAACTATATTCTCGATATTGTATTTGCAACGCGCGATCCGGAAGCATATAAACTTGGTAAGCTGAAACATTTGATTGCATATGGTGGGTCACCACGCGCGTCAATCAATCTGGCTCTCGCAAGCAAGGCTTATGCATTTATCAAGCGACGCGGATATGTAATTCCTGAAGATGTGCGTGCTGTTTGTCGCGATGTAATGCGTCACCGCATCGGATTGACATATGAAGCCGAGGCTGAAAATATAACGGCAGAACAAATCATATCTGAATTGCTCAATGTAGTGGAGGTGCCTTAATGATCACCACAAAGAAACGTTGATCTAAAGCGGATGGATAAAGCAACTTTATTAAAAAAGGTAAGACTCATCGAGATCAAAACAAAAGGGATCTCGCAGAATATCTTTAGCGGCGAATATCATTCTGCCTTCAAGGGTAGAGGTATGAGTTTCAGTGAAGTGCGCGAATATGCTTATGGCGACGACATTCGCAATATTGAATGGAATGTTACCGCTCGCATGAACCATCCTTACATTAAAATATTTGAAGAGGAACGCGAATTAACGGTGATGTTGCTGATTGATATCAGTGCATCTTCTTTATTCGGCACACAGAAGCAAACAAAAAAAGCGCTGATCACCGAGATTGCTGCGGTACTCAGTTTTTCTGCCATCAATAACAATGATAAGGTTGGGGTGATATTATTTTCAGACAGAATAGAAAAATTCATCCCACCAAAAAAAGGAAAGTCACATATACTTCGTATCATCAGCGACCTGTTAGAAGTAAAAGCTGAAGGCTCAGGAACGGATATTGCACTGGCATTGGAATATTTCAATAATGTGGTGAAGAAAAAGAGTATCGCATTTATGTTCAGCGACTTTTTCGATATGCATTATGAGAAGCCATTGATGGTGGCGGCGAGAAAACATGATGTAATAGGTGTACATATTCACGACAAGCGCGAAGAAGATCTTCCGTACGCCGGCATTATTCGCATGTTTGACCCGGAATCACGCAATATTCAATGGGTAGACAGTTCAAATAAAACTGTTCGCGCTTCCTATAAGAAATACTTCAACACCAATCTGCAGTATTTCAAAAACACCTTTTTGCGCAGTGGGGCTGATACCATTTCTATACACAGTGAATTATCGTATATCAATGCACTACACGCCTTTTTTAAGAAAAGAATCAGCATGCGATAAATGATGAAGAAATTAATTGTCATATTATTGATAATAATTACCTGTAATCAACTTCAGGGTCAGATAATATCTGCTCATGCTAATACCGACAAACCTTCATATAGCATTGGCGATTATATTTCTGTAGATATTACCATAAGCGGGCCGGCATCCTTTAAATATTATTTTCCTGATGAAACCACAATCAGCACCTACGACATCATCAGCAGCATGCCGATAGATACACAGCGCAGCGACGACCGTGTCATCCTGACAAAGCATATCATTTACAGTATCTACGAAGGAGGCGATGTATATTTTCCGCAGGTAGCAATTAATTACCAGTCTACAAGTGATACCGCTCAACATCAAATACTCACTGATTCTATTCCCTTGCATATTGAAGCAATTGCCGTTGACACTACACTTGCCATCAAACCAATAAAATCGGTGTTAGATGTTACGCTACGCAATCATAAATGGATACTTTGGGTAGGAATAATTACAGGATTAATTATAATAGGTGGATTGATTTGGTATTTTTTCCTGCGCAGGAAAAATATCGGACCCATTGCTGTACCCGTTCCACTAAAATCATTGCATGAGCGTATGACGGAACGCCTTCAACAATTGCAAAGCAAACAACTATGGCAGAAAGGTCAGTTGAAAACCTATTATTCAGAGCTGACTGATATCTTGCGCGATTATTTAGAAGAGCGCTATCACATGCATGCACATGAAAGCACCAGTGATGAAATAGTTGAGCAATTGGAAAGACATCCCGACACAAGGGCACATGCCTCTAATATCAGGTATCTGCTTAATCTTGCAGATATGGCAAAATTTGCGAAGTCACAGCCGCTTGCTGATGAAAATACACGAGCATTCGATCATGTGCTCAACTTCATTGAACAAACACGCGAAATAATTACTGAAACACCGAAACAGGAATGAGCTTTTTGAGCGACATACAATTTGCCGACCCTTGGTTTCTTCTGTTACTGGCAGGTATTCCGGTATATGTATATTTCAGGTCAAAAATAGAGCGCAGGAAATTTGTTGCCATGCGTATGTCTACCACAAGCGGCATACCAAAAGCTCCGCAAGGAAAAGCAAAATTTATGTCTGTGCTTTTAATATTGCGTTTGCTTGCCTTTGCGCTTATCGTGATTGCCATGGCTCGTCCACAAACAAGTTACAGTAACAGCAGAATGTATTCAAACGGAATTGATATTATGCTGGCATTGGACGTATCGCCAAGTATGTATGCCATTGATTTCAAGCCAAACAGAATGGAGGCTGCAAAAACAGCAGCAAAAGAATTTATCGACAGCAGGCCAAACGACAGAATCGGTTTAGTGGTATTTGCAGGCGAGGCGTTTACACAATGTCCTTCAACACTCGATCACAATTTATTGAAGGAGCAAGTTGACAATGCCGACAATTATTATTTGAAAGACGGCACGGCAATTGGCGACGGATTATTCATGGCAGTAAATCGCCTGGCGGATTCAACCAATATTTCTCAGAAAGTGATCATCTTACTTACTGATGGTGTGCGTGTAGGAGGTAAATTTTCGCCACTTGATGCTGCCAATGGTGCAAAGGAATTGAACATGCGCGTGTATACCATTGGCATCGGCACAAATACTAACAGTCCGATACCGGTGTTCGATAAAAACGGTAGACATATTTTTGATCTTGATCCGCGAATTTCCTTTGATGCGCCAATGCTAAAAAATGTGGCGTCGATTACAGGTGGCTCCTATTTCGAAGCTGATTCAAAAGAAAAATTAACGGATATCTATCAACAGATCGATAAAATAGAAAAAACCAAATTTTCAATGGATATCTCGCGCCGTTACGATGAACATTTTTATTGGTTTGCAGTAGGCGGGTTAATTTGTATTTTACTAGAGGTGATACTTTCAAAAACAATATTCCGCACACTAACATAATGTCATTCGAACGTCCCGACATATTATATCTACTCATATTGCTTCCTGCATTGCTGCTGATGTATTGGTGGTATTTGAGGTGGCGTACGGCAAGGATCAGAAAGATCGGTGATAGTGAATTGATTCGCGACCTAATGTTCCGCGATTCCGATAAAAGGAGATGGATAAAATATAGTCTTCAATTATTGGGTATTGCTTTTCTCATTTTAGGCATTGCCAATCTTCGTCAGGGATCTAAAGAACAAAAGGTAAGTGGTGAAAGTGCCGAGGTGGTTATTTGTTTTGATGTTTCGAACAGCATGCTGGCTGAGGATGTGAAACCAAACCGCCTTACACAGGCAAAATTCACCGCTTCGGAACTCATTGAAAAACTTGCCGCAAATAAAGTTGGTCTGGTAGTGTTTGCAGGTAACAGTTATGTGCAAATGCCTTTAACCAGAGATGCACGTGCTGCCATGATGTATTTGAACACCATCAACACAACAAGTGTTCCTACGCAAGGCACTGCTATCGGAAGTGCAATTGAAACCGCCATGCTCTCGTTCGAAAATGGTGGGGAGAAAGATGATAAAAAGGGTCGCGCCATCATCATCATTACCGACGGCGAGAGCCATGACGACAATGCAGAAGAGATGGCAAAAAAAGCCGCTTCGGAAGGAATTAAAATCATTACGCTGGGTGTAGGCACATCCACAGGTGGTCCGATTCCGCTACGTAAGAATAATAATATTGAAGGGTTTAAGAAAGATCGCTCAGGCAATATTGTACTTACCAAACTCAATGAACAAATGTTAAACGATCTGGCTACAGATGCAGATGGCGTTTACATGAACCTTGCCGAAGGAAAAAGAGTTATACAAGAAGTATATAAAACCATTGATGAGCTCGATAAGACTGTTGATGGCGATTTTGAATTTACTGAATACGTCAACCACTTCCAATTATTTCTGGGAATTGGCTTGTTCCTGTTAATTTTGGAATTCCTCATGACCGATAAAAAACCGAAGTGGGTAGAAAAAATTGATTTGTTTGATGATGAAAAAAAATAATATCAAACACCTGTTGGCAATAGCATTCATTTTTGCCGTGCGGACGCTTACTGCACAAAATGCCAATGAACTTATCAAGGAAGGCAATGCCAAATACGATAAGCAAGATTACGATGGTGCCCGTGAAAATTATCAGGAAGCCGTAAAAGCCTCACCGGAATCGGTAGAAGGAAACTTCAATCTTGGCAACAGCTTGTATATGCAGCAACAATATGATGCAGCAGCCGAACAGTTCAGTAAAGCCGCCGAAGGAACTAAAGACCCTGAAATTCGTTCACAGGCATATCATAACCTTGGAAATACCTTACTTGAAAAAAAAGATTACTCGGGAAGTATCGATGCCTATAAAAAATCGTTGCGCGATAAGCCTGAAGATGCCGATACAAAATACAACCTGTCGTATGCACAACAAATGCTGAAAAAACAACAACAGCAACAACAGCAGAAACAAGATCAACAAAAACAACAACAGCAACAACAGCAGAAGCAAAAGCAGCAGCAACAGGATAACAATCCGCAAAACAACAATCAGGATAAACAACCTGAGCCTAATACGCCTGACAAAAAAGATCTCGACAGGATATTAAAATCGCTGAATGAAGACGATAAAGCTGTGCAAGATAAAGTGAACAAACAAAAAGCCCGCCCCGCGGGAGGGGACCCTGAAAAAGACTGGTAATGAGACGTTGTAATGTGCTGATATTCATGTGTTTAGTCACTATGGCATGTATATTGCCTGAATCTTTGCATGCACAGGTGTCATTCACTGCCACGGTAAATAAAAACAAGGTGAGTGTGAATGAGCGTTTTCAGTTTATTATCACACTGAACAATGGCAGCAATCCTGAAAATTTCCGCCCGCCTTCTTTCACCGATTTTACTGTACTTGGAGGGCCAAATCAATCGACCAGTGTTCAGATGTTTAATAATACGGTGCAACAGTCGATGAGTTTCTCTTATATTCTGCAGCCCAAGAAAACCGGAAAATTTCAAATCGGCGCTGCTTATATTAAAGTGAAGGATAAAACCTATTCATCGCAACCCATAGTAATCGAAGTAACAGATGCGCCGCCGGCAACTGCGGGTGCACAGAATAATAATTCAGGGAGCAATAATGGATCATCCGGATCAGCTTCCGGCGACATTGAGCAATATTTGCGTGAAAATCTCCTCATTAAAACAGAGATCAGCGATCAAGATGTTTACGAAGGAGAAAGCTTTACAGTGGTGCTGAAACTTTGCATACCTGATGACGGTACAATAGCAGGGTTAAATGGATATCGCATTACCAAAACGCCTGCTTACGATGGTTTTTATGTAGAGGATGCCGATTTAAGAAACGAACAATTTAAGGCAGAGAACATCAATGGTAAGAACTATAAAACTGTTATCATTAAAAAAACAACACTTACTCCACAACAATCGGGGAATTTAGTGATTGATCCGACTTCATTAGATGCAGGTGTTGTTGTTCGGGTAAAAAAACAAAAGAAAAATTCGGGTGATCCATTTCAGGATATGCTGAATGATTTCTTCAGCGACCCTTTTTCCAGTGGCAGCAGAGAGTTCACAGCTTCATTAAGCTCTAAAACAACAGGTATTAAAATCAAGCCTCTTCCGGCAAATGCACCTGCAGATTTTAATGGGGCTGTAGGCAAATTCACCATGAGTTCGCAAATCAATAGCACCTCTACAAAAACTGATGAACCACTCACCTACCGCATTACAATTAACGGGACAGGTAATTTGCAATTATTCAATGCTCCAGAATTAGACCTTCCTGCAGGATGGGAAACATACGACCCGAAAGTAAGTGAATCTTCAGGCACCAAAATATTCGAATATTTATTGATTCCCCGTTCTCCCGGAGATTTTACCATTCCGGCGTTTACATGGTCGTACTTCGATCCTTCAGTAAAAAAATATCAGACTTTGCAAACAGATGCATATCCTGTAAAGGTAACTGCCGGCCCGGGTTATAATCCATCAGCAAATAATTACGCAGCGAATAAGGAAGACGTAGAATTGTTGGGGAAAGACATTCGGTACATCGATAAGGATAGTCCAAAATTTTCCTCCGGAACCAAGGATATGAAAAGCGGATTTCTGCTGGCATTGATTCTCACACCTGCCATCGGAGGAGCGGGATTATTTGTTTTCACAAGGCGGCAAAAAGCGAAAATGAGCGATGTTGGCGCCATGCGAGCAGTAAAAGCGAATGCCACAGCTAAAAAACGCCTTGCAGCAGCCGGCAAATTTTTGCAACAGAATAATAGTCGCGGATTTTATGACGAAACTGTTCGCGCATTGTGGGGTTATTTGAGCGATAAATTGCATATTCCACAAAATACCCTTTCAAAAGAAAATATTGAACAGGTCTTATTGAACAAACATGTTTCCGCTTCAACAATAGATCAATTTATTCAGCTTCTTGATACTTGTGAATTTTCACTGTATGCGCCAAACATTCAACATAGCGATTTGGAGCTAACATTCAATAGTGCTTCGTCATTGATCAGTACACTTGAAAACGAATTGCGATGAACAAAGTATTTGCTATCGTCATACTACTCGCTTCAAGTTTGTGTTTAAAGGCAAACCCTGACAGCACTTCTACTGAAGGAATAAATAATATTGACACCACCACTTTTGTTTACGCAAATGTGATGTATGAAAAAGGTCAATATGCAACCAGTATCGACATTTATAACCGATTATTAGAACAGGAAGGTCCGAGTGCAACATTATATTACAATATTGGCAACTGCTATTATAAAACCGGTCAACTTGGCGAGGCTGTATTAAATTATGAGCGAGCACTTTTTCTCGATCCTGGAAATGATGACGCTACTTATAATCTTTCGCTTGCCAATGCTCGCATTCGCGACAGGATGGAGCCACGCACTACATCGATATTTATTATTTGGTGGCACGCTGTTTCCCGAATAATGGGCGCACAAGCCTGGGGAATAATAGCCATAGTTGCGATGTGGTTAGCATTAATGGGATGGGCTGCATATCTGTTACCTCAATTCCGCGCATATCAGCGCATCGGGTTCTTTACAGCTATCATTGCATTTTCGATTAGCATTTTATGCACTATAGGACATTTTGGAAGAAAAAATTATGACGCCGGCCAAACATTCGCAATTGTAATGTCGCCAAGTGCCGTAATAAAAAGCGAACCTTCCGAAACTAGCACAAACCTGGCTTTACTTCACGAAGGTTTTAAATTAAAATTAATTGAGGCCGACAGTAGCTGGTCGAAAATAGAAATGCCGGATGGTGTGATAGGATGGATGCACCGCAAAGATTATGCAGCGATAAATCCGTTTACAGGTGAATAAAATTTGAAGCTACCATAAAACTGAAGAATCCTGTAAGATAACCAAGATAAACTTCACGCTCAGAGTGTGCTTTCAGTGCCAATCTCGCAGCACCCACACATCCTGCAATTACAATTGAAGCCAGTAATACCGGCAATACATTTATTTGAGCATAAGGAAATAACACCAGCATAAATGCCACTAGACCGCCGGCGCCTGTTGTATGCATACTCACTTTCACAACCAGAATATTGATCAGAAAATCAATAAATACGGCAATGGTTGCGCCCAACAAAATAAAGGTGATATGTGAATTAAACCCTTCCTTGTAAAAAACATAAAAAGCCCATATATAGAAAAATCCGCAGGCGATATATGGTATCGTGCGCTCTTGTCGGTCATAGACTGTTACATTCTGAACGAATTTCAGTCTGACAAGTAAGAAAATAGTTATTGCCGGGAACAAAAACGTGAGCAATCCCACCCTGATAAGCATTAAAATATTGGCGCCTTGATCCGGAAAACCGTAAGGATCTGAATAAATAACAAACAAGGCTCCGAACAAAGGCAGCAATAGCGGCAGGAATAAAATGGAAAAGAAATGCCCGAATATTTTTTTTATCATAATTCCTTTCTTAAACGGGCAACGGAAATGTCTAATTGTTCGCGATACTTGGCTACCGTGCGTCGGGCAATATTATAGCCGCGTTTGCGGAGGTCTTCCATCAATTCCTGATCTGAAAGTGGATTCTTTTTATCCTCACCTTCGATCAATTCAGACAATATCTTTTTAACCTCGCGTGTACTCACTTCTTCGCCACTTTCGGTCGACAAAGATTCACTGAAGAAATATTTCAAAGCGTAGGTTCCGAATTCTGTTTGAACATATTTGCTATTTGCAACACGGCTTACTGTTGAAATATCCAATCCTGTTTTCTCGGCAATATCTTTCAGGATCATCGGATTCAATTGCGTTTCATCTCCGGTAAGGAAGAAATCATATTGATGTACCATGATTTCGTACATGGTGCTCCACAGTGTATGTTGTCGTTGCTTGATAGCATCAATAAACCATTTCGCCGCATCAATTTTTTGCTTGATGAAGAGGATGGCTTCTTTTTGTTTTTTATCTTTTTGCTGACCGCGCTTATACTCCACCATCATATCCATAAAATCGCGGCTTACGCGCAGTTCAGGAGCATTGCGGCTATTGAGTTTTAATTCAAGTTCGCCGTTATTGTTCATGATGGTAAAATCGGGAATAATGTATTGGTACATGCTTCCACCATCTTCCTTCGCACTGCCACCCGGTTTGGGATTTAATCTGGTGATCTCGGTAATAACAGGCTTCAAATCATCTTCATCAACACGCATGTGTCGCGCCAATTTTTCGTAGTGTTTCTTGGTGAATTCCTCGAAATAATTCTCGATGATATGAATGGCCAGTTTAATGGCTTTGGTTTGAGTTTTTCTTTCCAATTGCAGCAACAGACATTCTCTCAAATCACGTGCACCTACACCGGGAGGATCAAAACCCTGGATAAGATCCAAGAGGTCAATAATCTCATTTTCCTCCGTCATTACGTTTTGCGAAAAAGCAAGATCATCGACAATTGCCGAAATCTCGCGACGCAAATAACCATCATCATCTATGCTGCCCAAAATTTGCTGCGCGATCTTCTCCTGACGTTCATCAAGCTCGCACATGCCTAATTGTTTACTTAAATTTTCATGGAAGGTATCGGTAACGGCGTATGGTGTAGTCTTGTTGTCCTCATCATCGTCGCCATAATTCTCATCACGCGTTTTATAATCCGCTACATCGTCTTCATTAATATAGTCGTCGAGGTCGAGCTCCTCATTTTCGCGATTTTCTTCACCCTCACCGGTGCCTTCTTCACCTTTTTCCTCCTCGCGAAATACCTCTTCAAGGCTGGAGGCGTCTTGTTCCTCGCGGTCTCCCTCTTCCAATGCCGGATTGGCTTCCAGTTCTTCCTTGATGCGTTGCTCCAACTGGTCGGTAGGCACCTGCAACAGCTTCATGAGCTGAATTTGCTGCGGAGAGAGTTTCTGCAGGAGCTTTTGACTTAACCTTTGGTTCAACATACGCTGATTGATGTATTTCGGGTCAAATTTACGCCGATTTTACTTGTGGCGACAACATTTTTCCCATTGTATGTATGGCTTTTATTTATTAACGAGTACAAGGGTCAAAGACTGTATGCGTGGAAAATTCATCGTAATTTTGTGCCCTCAAAGTAAACAGATATGGCAATAGAACAATTTCAATATATACGATCGCTGCAGGCATATGAAGGCCGTGAGGTAACCATCAAGGGATGGGTGAGCAACAAGCGCGACAGCAAAGGTTTGGTATTCCTTATCATGCGCGATGGCAGTGGTTTTGCGCAGTGTGTTGTAGACGCAGCAAAAGTGAGTGAAGAGCAGTTTGAAGCCGCAAAACGCCTAACTATGGAGAGTTCCGTTTGTCTGACAGGCACTGTTGTAAAAGACGAGCGTCAGGTTGGTGGCTATGAGATTCAGGTAAGCGCTGTAGAGATAATTCAGATAGCACAGGAGTATCCCATCGCTAAAAAAGAGCATGGTGTGGAGTTTTTAGTAGAAAACCGTCACCTCTGGCTTCGCAGTCGCAAGCAATGGGCCATGATGCGCGTGCGCAACCGCGTGATCTTCGCTATTCATAGCTTCTTCCAGCAAAACGACTTCCTGCAGATGGATGCCCCCATTTTTACAGGAAATGCCTGCGAAGGCACTTCAACCTTGTTTGAAACAGATTTTTATGGTCGCCCTGCATATTTGAGTCAGAGCGGACAATTATATGGCGAAGCCCTGGCGATGGCCCATGGTAAGATTTATACGTTCGGCCCTACTTTCAGAGCTGAAAAATCAAAAACGCGTCGACACTTATCAGAATTCTGGATGATAGAACCGGAGATGGCATTCTACAATCTGGATATGAATATGGATTTGATCGAGCAGTTTCTGAAATATGTTGTTGACGATGTGATTACACATTGTGCATCTGAATTGGAGACATTAGAACGCAATACAGCATTCCTGCGCAATGCCGTAACACAAAAATTCCCGCGCATACATTACGATGACGCCGTTGCCATGATCAGAGGTGAAAAAGAAGTTGATGGAAAAAACAGTATTAAATTACTTGAGGCTGATCTTGAAGGAATTAAATTGCGCATTGCAGAAATTGCAAAAGAGATTGCAGAGCGCGAAGCAAAAATTGAAGGTGGCTCATTAAAACAGGGCGAGATCAACTTCAACAAAAACAAAATAGATACGCTCAAAAACGAAAGTAAGGAGCTTGAAGAACGCGCAGGCAATATTCCTCAATGGTTGGAATCGGCACGCAATTTTCAGCACGGCAATGATTTTGGTGGAAGTGATGAAACTGTACTCACGCGCCTGTTCTCTTGTCCTATCATGGTTTACAACTGGCCTGCTGCGGTAAAAGCTTTCTATATGAAGCGCGACCCTAACGATCCGCGTTATGTAAAAGGTGTCGACGTGCTGGCACCGGAAGGCTATGGCGAAATTGTAGGTGGTGCCGAGCGCGAAGATAATTACGAGATGTTATTGGAACGCATTCAACATGAGCAACTTCCTGTAGAAGCATTCGATTGGTATTTAGATCTCCGTAAATATGGCACTGTGCCGCATGCAGGTTTCGGATTAGGACTTGAGCGTATGGTGATGTGGATCTCAGGTGGTCAGCATATTCGCGAAGCTATTCCATTCCCACGTTTCTACGGACGTTTGGAGCCGTGATGAAGGGGTTGAGGTGTGAAGAATTGAAGATTCGAAGGTTTAAAGATTTGAAGATTCGAAGGTTTGAAGAATTGAAGATTTGAAGGTTTGAAGAATTGAAGATTCGAAGGTTTGAAGAATTGAAGATTTGAAGGTTTGAAGAATTGAAGATTCGAAGGTTTGAAGAATTGAAGATTCGAAGGTTTGAAGAATTGAAGATTCGAAGGTTTGAAGAATTGAGGATTTGAGGTAGAAGGGGTCTTGACATTCATAGGGTTTCGCGCAATGACGGCTAAGAGGCTAAGGCGCAAAGTCGAGGTAAACTCACCCTCTCCTTTCTCCTTTCTCCTCTCTCCTTTTTCCTTTCTCCTCCCAACATCGTATCTTCGAAATTATAAATACCGGCAGCATGAACACCATACCCACCGTAAACTTTGCAGATTTTATTTCAGATGATGCCGATCGCAAAGCGCGATTTGTGCAGGAGCTTGGAAAAGCGTATCAGGAAGTTGGCTTTGTCGCTGTACAAAATCATGGTATAGATCAACAATTAGTTGATGGATTTTACAATGCAGTAGAGTCCTTTTTCGCTATGCCTGACGACATAAAAAGCAAGTATGAAATTGCGGGATTAGCGGGACAACGCGGATTCACGTCATTTGGTAAAGAACATGCCAAACAGAGCACAGCCGGCGATTTGAAAGAATTCTGGCAGATTGGCCAAACGGTTGAAGACGGGGCTGCATTGAGTGAACATTACCCTGAAAATGTACGAATTACTGAAATTGCTGAATTTAATGAGCTGGGATATCAGTTATATCGCAATTTCGAAAATACCGGTAAATACCTATTGCGGTCATTGGCGTTGTTTTTAGGGTTGGAAGAAACTTATTTTGACAAGCCAATACACAATGGCAACTCGATACTTCGTGCAATATATTATCCGCCCATTACTTCTGAGCCAAAATCTGCCATACGTGCTGAGCAGCATGAAGACATTAACCTGATAACATTATTAGTTGGCGCCAGTGCCGATGGACTTGAGGTGATGGATACCGCAGGAAAATGGATTCCTGTAAAAACGGCTCCTACAGAGATTGTGGTGAATGTTGGCGATATGCTGCAAAGGCTCACTAATAATGTCCTAAGATCCACTACACACCGCGTCGTGAATCCTCCTCGCGAAAAATGGCATACTGCCCGTTATTCCATTCCTTTCTTTTTACATCCGGTGTCCGAAATGCCCCTCGACTGCCTGGAAAACTGCGTTACTGCGCACAATCCGCTCAATTATAGCCCAATCACGGCAGGAGAATATCTGGATGAGCGACTTCGTGAAATCGGGCTTAAAAAATAGGTTTCACGGGATATATCATTCCAAGATTGCCAGTAACACCTGTTTTATGGTGCGGATTTCTGTTACCTTTGTTGTCTATACCCTAATATCCAAATAAAACCTGTTATGAAAAAGATTTTAACCCTAATGTGTTTCAGCGCTGTTATTGGCACCGTATCTGCCCAACAAGGATTGCACTTTGGTGCGCAGGGCGGTTTCAACAGTGTATGGATCATGAATCAGAACAACTACGGATTCCAGGAACTCGATTACACCCGAACTTTCGGTTACCTTGCCGGTGCGTCATTCGGTTATAATTGGGATCAAACTATCGGTTTTCAAGTAGACCTAAACTATGTTAAAGTTGGACAGCACTATTTTGACGTGTCTAAGGACTTTTGCAATATCGATGCAAATGGTGATAATAAACCTGAAAAAGTTGACACTTATCGATATGTTGACTTAAATTATATTCAATTGCCGATAATGTTCAAATACACATCGCCAAGATCAAAAAAGCAGGTTGTGTCTGTGCATATTCTTGCAGGACCTACACTAGGTATACTAGCCGGCGCTGATATGTATTACGAAGCAGATACACTTGCTTTGTATAATGATGAAGTGCAATTAATACCAGGTGATTCAATTGATTACATGGTACCCGAATTTGCTCAAACAGCAGCAACCGAAGCAGCCAGTGATTACTTTTCTAAAATCGATATCGGCTTTCAGGCAGAAATTGGCGCTGATATTTATGTAAATAAAAATTTATATATCAGTCCGGGTTTACGCGTTTATGGCGGACTTACCGACATCAATTCAAAACCTACACGCGAACGTCGCCCTGATTTGGAAACGGTTAGCTATGAAGGTGCTTCTCGCAATATTTATGGTGGATTAACACTAGGTATTCACTATATGTTGCCAAGTAAATAATTTAAATAATCATATTTAATGATCCCGTTGCGTTTAGTGACGGGATTTTTTTTGTGCTATAATTAATTTCAAAAAGCGATTTAACAAACAGTAATCTTTCAATAATAAATCAAAGTAAGCAACTATAATATCTTGCTTCATAAAAATACCAAAGGCATCATGCGACAAATAAAAAAGCCGCCTCGTTATGAAGCGGCTTTCATTATTTGATATTGATATTATTCAACAATAATTGTTTTGCTCACGCTCTTACCTTCAGAAGTAACTTTTACAAGATACATTCCTGAAGCAGCATTCCTGATATCAACAGGAATAGTGATGGCGCCATTTACGTACGACATAACTGTACCGTAAACTTCTTGACCTGTTGCATTACAAACAGATACGGCAAGGTCTTTTACAGATTGAGTATTTAAATCAACCGTAAATACGCCATTTGCCGGATTTGGATAAACGCTAAAGCTATTGAGAGATGACAACTCGCCGATAGCTGTGCACTCTTTCACTTCAACAGCCATTGCAGCACGCTCACTTGGGCAACTGAATACTGCATTTCCTGTTACATGCCAATCGTAGAAATAATACCAGCGTGTTACATCGAAGCTACTGTTTGTGATCGATATCAAACCATCAACAGTATATGGATATGAAGTTCCTGAAGTACTGCGCTTCAACCTAGGAGCGATATCGCCAAAGGTTGTTGTATTTTGGGCGTCGTTGGTACCTAAGCGATAATTACTTCCGGCAGGTACATCAAAATCTAAATCAATAACTGTTGTTCCTGAAGGAATATTTACAAGACTTGATGCCATTACAGTTCCTGCTGCATTGCGCAATTCGATTAAGCGATCTCCGGGATAATCGGTATATACTTTAACGGAGTTTATAGTTACATCTTCAATAGCATCGAAAACTTCATAACCATTATATGGTGAACCTGTGCTATAATTAGAACCTTCATGATTTGTTTGTCCCACAAAAGCATCTATTGCAGATAATATCTCATTTACATTTTCAGCATAGAAGGTAGTATTTTCTGTCAATGCAGCAGTGATCAATGTGGTTCCGGTGCCAAGCATAGAACCGCCAATAGGTGCATTATACCAATTAATGATACCATCTCCGGTTGCAGTTAAAGTTGTTGCATCACCGATACATACAACAGGTGATGGATCAATAACAGGTTCAACTGATGTTACAATTTCAACATTAATAGTATCGGAGTAAACATCACCACATTCACGTGTAATGAAGCAAGAATATGTTCCGGGTTCAGTGATAGTAATTGTGCTTGTAGTAGCACCATTTGACCATAAGTAATCAGTACCGATTGGTGAAACAGATAACTCAACTGATTCAGTAGCGCATACAGTTAAAGTGCCGGTAGTAAGTTCAGTTCCGGCAGAATGTGCGATATGCACAAGGTCAATTGTTTCAGGTTGTTCAGTTAATGTAATAGGCACAGCAATTACGTTATTGTTATCACTTTCTTCCCAATAATTGAGGTTGGGATCAATTTCAACAACAATATAATAATCGCCATTACAAACACCTTCGGGAATGGTAATGCTCATACCATCGAGGTAATAATCATAAATATCGAGATAGCCTACAGAGATGCCTTGATTGGTAACTACGCAGTTATATCCACCTCCACCGAGGCCATAATTTTCAATATCATTTGTAATAACCGTGCCATCATCTTCGCGACAATAGCCATAGTTTGATGGAGTAGCACAGTTGGCGAGATCCATCAGACAGAATCCCATTTTGGTACCATAACCAACAATTGGCCATTCTGTGGGATCATCTACACCGTCGACAGGTTTACGCAATGTATAATTACCCCAGTTATCGGTATGAAAGTGCCCGTGGTCAGGGTGATAGGTCATAGTACCGGCAGCGCGCTCCCAGTATGACATATCAGATCCTGATTTATGGTAAATACGCTGATTGATGATCTGTTTTGGAGAGGATCCATCAGGGCAAGTGGTTAGCCCCCCCGGTGAGTAAATGGTATCACCACCACAAACATAATAATCGGTGGCAACCACACGCAAAGGACCATGTCCGATGTTTGGAGTTCCAACTGAAAGGCGCAATTCTCCGGGGGTTTCAACTGTTTCGTCAGTCTCTGCAAGCAGATCGTAAGATGCAGTAATGTCCGGTAAAAGGTCGCATTCGGTTGAACCATCAAGGCAGTGGCAACCTGTTGCATTTGTTGTGGTACACTGGCTCCAGCCGACGATAGGCAGAGCGGCCAAGGTGAGAAGTAGTAATTTTTTCATAATAAGTTGTCTAAGCCCCTTTATGCCAAAGGGATATTAAAGATAAAAATATCTTTTGAAATGTGGGGGGGGGTGAGTGGGTGAGTGGTGAATGGTGAATGGTGAATGGCCTCACCCCGGCCCGCTCCCAGAGAGAGAGGGAGTGAATTTCAGAAATCATGTAAATTATTCTACTGTAACGAAGTTACAGTGCCAACCGGGCTAGTCCCACTACTCACTACCAGTCGTGAATCGTGAGTCGTGACTCGTGAATTTTTACCTGATACCTGATACCTGATACCTGATACTAAATACTGCCAGTGGGTTGGAGGTTGAAGGTTGTATAAACTCACCCACTGACCCACTCACCCACTTACCACTTACTTAATCTCCCAAGTCTCGTTGCCTCTGAGGAGCTTGTCGAGATTGCCCGGGCCTTTAGCTATAGCGGCATTGAGCTGATCGGTCATCATGTCTTCGTAGGTTGCACGAGTCGGGTTTTCGTAGAATACACCGAAAGGACGCGGCATATGACCATCACGATGCGGATCATCAAAAATGCGAACCAGAATCTGTGCTTTATAGATATCATTTTCATTGTGGATCCAAAGATCATCTTTTGAATGACTATCATTCAGATCAACAACAATTGGTGTAAATCCATCGAGTTTAATACCCTTGGTATCACCTTCGCCAAACAATAATGGTTGACCATTTTTTACAAAGAGGTCATTTTCTTTTTTAGTTGCTTTTTCAGTAAATACTTCAAATGCACCATCATTGAAAATATTACAGTTTTGATATATCTCGGTGAAGGAAGTACCCTTATGTTGATTGGCACGAATTAAAATTTCCTGCAAATGTCCCGGATCGCGATCCATACTTCTTGCAACAAAAGTCGCATCGGCACCCAATGCAAGAGCAGCGGGATTAAACGGATGATCGATAGAACCCATAGGTGTTGATTTAGCAACTTTTCCTACGGGTGAAGTTGGAGAATATTGTCCTTTCGTAAGACCATAGATCTCGTTGTTGAACAATAATACATTCACATTAAAATTACGACGAAGTAAATGTATCATGTGATTACCACCAATAGATAATCCATCGCCATCACCGGTAACGATCCACACACTTAATTCAGGGCGCGCAGCTTTCAATCCGGAGGCAATTGCGGTAGCGCGTCCGTGAATACTATGCATACCAAAAGTGTTGGTATAGTAAGGGAAACGGCTGCTGCAACCGATACCGGAAACAACCACAATATTTTCGCGTGGAATCCCAAGTTGTGGTAATACAGTATGTACTTGTTTCAGGATAGAATAATCACCACACCCCGGACACCAACGCACTTCCTGGTCGGTTTGAAAATCTTTCGCTGTTAGTTGTTGTGCTATTTCGCTCATTGTAATTATATCTTATTTAATTTGCGCTTTTCAATTTCTGCATGCTTGCATTTTTGCATGCTTCAATGGTTTGTATACGCTTAAATGATTTTAATAATTTTTCATGATCACATCGATCAGTTCTGAACTGGTGATCGGCGTGCCTTTAATTTTATTAAATGGAATTGCCGGTATCATATATTTATCGCGCAGCACTTTCACCAGTTGTCCGTTATTGATCTCAGGAACAATTACTTTATCGTAATTGAAAAGTATTTCACCAAGATTTTTAGGGAAAGGTTTCAGGTAGCGAATATGTGCATGAGCAACAGAATAACCATCGGCAAGCAATTGATTTACCGCGCTCTGAATAGCACCGTAAGTTGATCCCCATCCAACAACCAAAACCTTTCCTTTTTCAGGACCGCTTTCGATTCTTTGGAGCGGGATATAATCGGCGATACGTTCTACTTTTTCTTCGCGCAATTTCACCATGTATTCATGGTTTTCGGCATCGTAAGAGATATTTCCTGTGATATTCGCCTTCTCCAAACCACCAATACGGTGTTCGAGACCTTTAGTTCCCGGAATAGCCCATGGACGACTTAATTTCTCATCGCGCTCATATGGCTTATACACTGAACCATCGGTAATAGGCTCGGCAAATTTTACCGGAATTTCAGGCAGATCTGACGATTGTGGGAATTTCCATGGCTCGGCACCGTTTGCAATATAACCGTCGCTCAACATCATTACCGGAAGCATGTGGTTCAATGCAATACGGCAAGATTCGAATGCCACATCAAATGCATCACTAGGGCGAGCAGCAGCAATTACCGGCATAGGGCATTCGCCGTTGCGACCGTATAATGCCTGCAGAAGATCGGCCTGTTCTGTTTTTGTAGGCATACCTGTCGACGGACCTGCACGCTGAATGTTTACGATTACCAGCGGAATCTCCAACATAACGGCAAGACCCATCGCTTCAGCTTTCAGTGCCACACCGGGACCAGAAGTAGTTGTGAGCGCCAGGTGACCTCCGAATGAAGCTCCTATTGATGAACAGATGGCAGCAATTTCATCTTCCGCCTGGAAGGTGCGCACACCAAAGTTTTTATTGTATGAAAGGTAATGTAGGATATCCGATGCAGGTGTAATAGGATAAGAACCAAGGAATAATGGCAGTCCGCATTTTTGCGAAGCGGCTACAAATCCCATGGCAGCGGCCTCATTACCCATAATTGAGCGGTAAGTTCCCGGCTCGAGTTTAGCGGCTTCCACCTGATAACGACTTGAGAACACCTCAGTGGTATCGGCATAGTTATAACCGGCTCTGAGGGCTTTTACGTTAGCTTCCAATACTTCCGGCTTCTTGCTGAACTTGGCATTCAGGAAGCGTTCTGTAGAGTCTAGTGTGCGGCTATACATGTAGTAGAGGAACCCGAGCACGAACATGTTCTTGCAACGGTCTTTCTCTTTCACACCCATTTGAATCTCGCTCAGTGCCTCTCTTGTCAGTTTTGTAACATCGATTTTGATCACGACGTAACCATCAAGCGTACCATCTTCAAGCGGGTTGGTATCGGCATTTGCCAAACGAAGGTTCTTTTGATCGAACCCATCGGTATTTACGATAACGATAGCACCTTTTTTGAGGTTGCGGATATTCACTTTCAATGCCGCCACGTTCATAGCTACCAGCACATCACACAGGTCCCCCGGTGTAAAGATCTTACGGCTGCCAAAGTGCAACTGGAAGCCGGAAACACCCGGCAAAGTGCCTATAGGTGCACGGATCTCAGCGGGAAAGTCGGGAAAGGTAGCCAAATCGGCACCTAAAAGGGCGGTATTGGTAGTAAACTGACCACCCGTGAGCTGCATTCCATCACCGGAGTCACCGGCAAATTTGATCACAACATCTTCAATCGTTTGGATATTCATAATAACCGAAATCTAAATTTCGGCAAAGATAAAGAAAGCCCAAATACAAAGGGGTGATTTTTAAGAGAGGAGAAAGGAGAAAGGAAAGAGGAGAGAGGAAAAAGGAGAGAGGAAAAAGGAGAAGGGGTGGTTTTTCGCGCGAAGTGGCAAAGGGTGTGAACCGAGTTCGCAGAGGGCAAGAAATGCAGACCATTCACGATTCACGAGTGACGAGTCACGATTCACGATTAAACTCACCCACTGACCCACTCACCCTTTTCCTACTTTTGCATTCCACCAGATGCCTACCAAACCCAACATTCTAGTACTATGCGGGCGCAATAAGCAGCGCAGCAAAACTGCTGAAGAAATTTTCAAGCAGGATCA
>JAIBBA010000040.1 GCA_019694895.1 Chitinophagales bacterium | reverse complement strand
AATTCAGTAAACCATCAATCAGAAGTCGCAATAAAATCAAACTTAATTTTTTCATGTTTATGTTAATCATTTTCAGATTTGTATTAAATCAACAGTATTGAATATTAAATAGTTCAGGCATTGAGTTTCTCCTCCAACAAGCGAGTTGCCAGTTTGGGATCTGCTTTTCCTTTACTTAATTTCATTACCTCACCCATAAATAATCCCAAAATGCCTTTCTTTCCACTGCGATATTCAGCAACTTTTTCAGGGTATTTTGAAATAGCTTCTTCAACCAATTTCTCTATCTCTCCGGCATCACTTTGCTGTATCAGATTCAGTTTTCCGGCAAGTGCTTCTGCTGCTATTTCTGCGTTTTCAAGCATAGCAGGAAACAATTGCTGACTGGCAATGGTGAAATTCAATTTTCCGGATTCTGTCAATGCAATGAGTTCCGCTATCTGCGCAGGTTTTATTGGAAGCGCTTCAATATTTTCCGCATGCTCATTCAACCAACTTTTTACCGGCCCCTGCATCCAGTTTGCTGCCGCTTTGTAGTTATTTGTAAGAGCAATTAATTCCTCAAAATACAATGCGATATCGCGCTCTGCAGTTAGAATTTCCGCATCATACACGCTCAACTTGCACTGTTCTACATATTTATGCATGAGGTCGCGCGGCAAAGCGGGCATATTAGCTTTTACATCGGCAATATGTGCATCACTTACTATAAAAGGTTGTAAATCGGGTTCAGGGAAATAGCGATAATCATGTGCAGCTTCTTTACTACGCATACTGAAGGTGCTTCCTTTTGCGGCGTCGAAACTCCGGGTTTCCTGCACAATGGTTTCACCGGCTTCGATAGCATCGATTTGTCGCTTTATTTCATAATCAATTGCACGCTTTACGTTGCGGATGGAGTTCATATTTTTCACCTCAACCTTAACACCAAATTCTGCTGCTCCTTTTAATCGGACACTCACGTTGGCATCGCAACGCAAACTTCCTTCCTCCATATTGCCATCGCAAATATCAAGGTAGCGCACTAACCTGCGAATCTCGGTGAGATAGGCATAGGCTTCATCACCACTGCGCAAATCGGGCTCAGAAACGATCTCAACCAGAGGCGTGCCTGCCCGGTTAAGGTCAACCAGGGTGTAAAACGGATCCAGGTCATGGATGCTCTTGCCGGCGTCTTCCTCCATGTGAATACGGGTCAATCGGATTATGCGTTCCTGTCCATAGGCCCCGATGTCTACATGCCCACCGGTGCATATTGGGGTCTTGTCTTGCGTAATCTGATAACCTTTTGGAAGGTCGACATAAAAGTAATTTTTACGGGCAAACTCATTGTAACGGGTGATTTGGCAATGTAAGGCCAATCCCAGTCGCATGGCTAGATTCAGGCTCTGAGCATTGAAAACAGGCAGGGTTCCCGGGTGACCAAGCGTAACCGGACTCACATAACTGTTGGGCTCTCCGCCATATGCTGCAATATCGGAACTGTATGCCTTGGTGCGGGTGAGCAATTGCGCATGCACCTCCAGCCCAATCACAGCCTCATACTTATCGTACACTTCCATAAGGGCGCAAAGATAAGCAATACCGCCGCCTGAAAAGAGTTTGAGGAAGTTTGACCCAAAGTTTGGATTTTAAAATTTTTGTTATCTTCGACTTGGATACAGTTGGATTTCTTTCATATGTATACTAACCGGTGTCGGAAGAGGAGCTGGCAGCCGGTTTTTTTATGTACCTATATCGCCCTAGATCTTCCAACAATCAATATGCATTCCGGCAGTAAATGTGAATTATACATTGGGCTGACAATTTAGTACCAATATCAACAAATTCATGACAGACAGCTCGATTAATAGGTTTTAATTTGTTCTCAAATTACACATCATGAGAACTTTCTTACCTGCAGTATTTTTATTTTTTACAATCACCGTTTCGGCTCAATTGCAATTGCCATTGCAAGCAAATCGGGTTAGCGCACTCTTTTCTGCTAATGGATTTTTATTTACTGATTTCAGCTATATGGCTCAGTATACAGTACCGGGATATAGTGCAGGTCAGGAAAATAATGCCACAATTTTTGCCGGTGGATTTTGGATGGGCGGTTATGATGATGCCGATCAACTCCATCTTGCTGCCAGCACATATCGTCAAACCGGTGATGATTATTGGGCAGGCCCTATCGCAACAAATTATACAAATCCGGATTATATTGACAGATATTCAAAAGTGTGGCCCGTAGATCGAGCTGAAATTGAAAATCATATTGCCAACTGGGACGTGCCGGGATATTTAGTTCCACCATCAATTGCGTATTGGCCCGGAAACGGGAATGTTGCTAACGGCGAAGCCGCCATTCTTGCCCCTTTTTATGACTATAACAACAATCTAATCTATGACCCTGAAAATGGAGATTATCCATTGGTGCGGGGCGATAAAGCTATATACATGATTTTCAATGATGCCGCCGAAGAACACGGTGAATCAGGTGGAGAAGCCTTGGGCGTTGAATTACACGTGATGGCATATGGATTTGATATGCCGGAAGACAGTGCATTGAATCAAACCGTATTTGTAAATGTTTCGGTAATCAATCGTTCAGTTAATAATTACAACGAATTTATTTTCGGAAATTTTGCTGATTTCGATCTCGGTGCATATGACGATGATTATGTTGGATGTGATTCAAATTTGAATGTATTTTTTGCCTACAATGGCGATCCGGTTGATGGGCCGACATTTGGAAATTATGGATCAAATCCACCTGCTCAGGGTGTCATTTTTCTCAATCGACCCATGCACGCTTTCAAATATTATAACAACGATTTCAGTGTAACCGGAAATCCGACAACAGGAGAAGATTTTTATAATTACCTCAATGGTAAATGGATAGACGGCACGAATCAAACCGAAGGTGGAAACGGTTATGGCGGAGCGGTGCCAATGAATTTCATGTATCCCGGACATCCGATGGATCCTGATGCGTGGACAGAAATGCGGGAAGAAAATGTGCCTTCCGACAGGCGGGGGGTGGGGTCGATAAGACCGGTAACATTAAATGCCGGTGATAGTATGTGTATCGAGATGGCATATCTTTCTGCTTTTGTTTTTGATACCGTCAATGCTGAAGGAACAACTACTGATGTGCATGCATTAGGTGCAACGGAAATATTACTGAGAAGAACTGTTGATGTAATTGATTATTACAATGCTAATTATGAAGCATGTCAGATTGCCTATCAGTCGAATCCGAATTATTCTTCGATAGTTGCGAGTGATATTGCAAATAATATATCAATCAGTCCAAATCCCGCCAATGATTTCATAGAAGTGCAATTGGGTGGAGAAAATGTTATCGGCACCATTATGCTCATGGATAACCAAGGACGAAGGATCTATGAAAGTACGCTTTCAGGGCAGCCATCAATAAGCCTTGAAATAACTGAGTATCCTGCAGGGATGTATAACTTGCTCATTATTCCCGAAAGTGGTGCTATTTTATCGGCATCCTTTATTAAGCATTAACAGGCTTGCTTTTTTGGTGGTTTGTTGCAGTAGAAATGCCCGGTATCTCAATGATGTCGGGCTTTTGCACATAATTCACGGCTATTGCCATAGACGTTTGGTAAGCTATTTGTAAATTTGTAACATGGGCAAGTTCCGACATCTCGTATGGCTGATGCTGCTCACCTCTGCATTGCATGCTCAACCCGGCATGCTAGGAACGCAGGCGGTGAACGGCAGTTACACCTCGTACAGCCTGAACGATATGGGAATCTTTCGCCAAATGCGCGTGCAGGCAACGTCGTCTGCCGCCTCCGGAACACGTAACTGGGAATTTTATGAAGCAGCAGCAGATTACGATCCTGCATGGCGACCGTATTTTTCTGCAATGACGCTATCGGGATACAATCAGCCAATTGCACCCTCGGGCGCTTCGGCATCTGCAACTTATAATCTCGGATTTGGTGGAGCAAGCGGATTACTGCCTGCCGTTACATCCGGAAATTATTACACTTTCAACGTAACGGAAAAATCTACGCCCGGAACGCCTTTAGATGAACATATGGGGGTGATGGAAACATCCTATAATCCGGTGGCAATTACCTCTGTTACGCAATCACCGGGAATAGGCGCAGTTTATCCGGAAAATTCAGTGTATGTAACTGTAACATTAGCATCTGCATTGCATGCCGATGAGTATGTTTATGTGAGATATTCAACTACTTTTAATTTTAGTTCTTCCACATTACTGCCGGTTACAATTTCAGGCACCACAGGTACTGTTGAAATACCTTGTCAGCCGGCATCTACAACTATTTATTATTATGCGTATACCTCCAATAGAACTTCGGCAGAAATTTTGGCTGATGTTGCTGTTCCTGCTATTGGAGAATATGCACATGATATGAGCACCCTTTGCATCAATAATAACGGAGGTCCAAATTACAGTTATACGGTTTTACCAAGTATCGGTTTCTGCGGTTCTTATTATATTCCTAGCACCTGTTATCCAACCATTAATAGCTTTGTTACCGCATTAAATGCAGGAACCGTTGGTTGTTCTGTGATATGCTATGTTGCTGCAGGACACACAGAAACAGCACCTGCAGGTGGAATTAATCTTACCCAGACAGGAACAGCAGTTAAGACCATCACATTCATAAAAAACGGTGCGGGCGCGAATCCGATTATTTATGCACCGGTAGGTACGGTGAGTATAGTTGCCGCTTCCACTGTTGCAGATGGTGTGTTTAGTTTGAATGGCAGTGATTATATCACCATAGATGGCATAGATATAATTGATAATAATACTACAGGTGCTACCATGATGGAATATGGATATGCATTATTCAAAGCATCAAATACTGATGGTTGTCAAAATAATACGATTAAAAATTGTGCTATCACTTTAAACAATAACAATTCATGGACAGGCGCTCCGCTGAATTTTGAATTTGGTGCTACGGGTATTATGATGCGTAATACTGCGCGAACAGCATTAACGACATTATTTACCATTACAGGTGTGTCCGGAAGAAGTGATAATAACCAGTTTTATGGAAATACAATAACAAATGTTATAAACGGATTTGTATTATCAGGATACAATGATGTTACGTCACCATATACCTATTATGATCAAAATAACTATGTTGGAGTAGGGGGGCTGGGTAATACTATCGAAAAGTATGGTAATACAACGGCTACCGTTAGGTCATCAGGTGTATATGCAATTTACAACAATGCGCTGGTTGTATCCAACAATACAATTGGTAATTACTTATCAGGTGGAACTGCACATAATAACACTTTATATGGTGTGTTTGTTTCAAGCCCAATAAGTGGAAATAACCTTCAAACATTAAATATTCAAAACAACACTATTTCACTGAAAGGACATACCGGTTCAAGCAGAGTTACGGGGATAAAGGTTGGTAATGCATCCTGTGGGGCAACATCTATAACAATTGATGGAAATACTATCGAAGATTGCACATTCACTGCCGGATCAACAGGTGAGTTTTATGGAATTGATATCGGATTCAATGCAACTGCTGTAGCTATTACAAACAATATCATTCAAAACAATGTAATCAACACTACTACCACAAGCGTTCAATATTTGATTTATAATAATACTACCGGTTCGGCAATAGATGTTTCATATAATCAAATGCTGAATAATTATAAAACGGTATCCAGCACGGCCGGTATTCTTTATGGCTATTATTCAGCTTCCGGATCTGCCACTGGAACTCAGGTTTTTCATGATAATATCATAGATGGTTTAGGCATCCCTTCTGCACAAAATGGAAGTGTATGTGCGGTGCGGATTTCCTCATCCATAAATCAAAGCAAGGAAATTTATAATAACGCCGTTAGCAATATAACCTCCGGAACAAGTATTGCAACCATGTATAGTTGTGGCTATTACATAGATGGCATGAATGTAGGCGCCACGGTGCATGATAATAGCTTGTCGGATGTAACCTGTGGCAATTATTTCGCCGGGTTTAATTTTTGCAGTGCGGCATCCACCGCATCTACCGCTAATGTTTCGTATTCTTGTTATAATAATACCATATCGAATGTTACAACAACAAGCACAAATACCGGGCCGCATGGTATTGCTGCTTATATGCCCACAACTGGTTCGCCGGTGATAAATATTTACAACAATAATATTACCGGCTTAAATTCTACGGCCTCCTTTTCGGGATATATTTATGGAATATTTATGGGAGGAGGTTCTGCAAATGCTACCTTGAATTTTTATGAGAATACGCTCCATGATTTTGTGCATACCGGTGCTGCTACCAATACGATAGTGGCAGGCGGGCTAATTGCATTGGGTGGTTCTACGGTGAATTTCTATCGCAACAGCATAAATCATATTACAAATACAGGTAGCAATGGCATCTCTTATGGTTTATATATTACAAGTACGGGTGTAGTAAATATTTATAATAATTTTATTCAGCGACTGTCATCCACTGCAACTACTAATGTGATAGGGGTGTATGGCATTTATACCGGTTCCAGCGGTGGGTTTTGGCAATTTGTGAATAATACCATAGCGCTGGGTTATGACACACCATTAACATCAACCGGCGCCAATTTCGGATTTACCGGAATCTATTTTGCCCCTACCGGCGTTACTGCCACTGTTTTGAATAATATTGTTTATGTACGTGGAACAGCTAATGGCACCGCCCTGGGATCTTGTATTCGCGGAAGCATTGGCACCGCTTATACACCGCCGGCTTCATTTTCATTAAGTAATAATAATTATTATTTCATTAATAATGCAACCTATAATTACATATATACAGAAGGCGGATTCAACACATCTAATGTAAATGGATATGCATATGGCGGGGCTTTTACTGATGTAACCAGGAATTTGAATAACGACGATTGTTTTAACGATCCGGCCACCGGGCTTTATAAAGCATTTATGTCGCCGGCAGAAAGCAATAGTTATTATGATGTGCCACCATTCGCAGGAGGGGGCAGTTATCCTTATAATTTAAAGCTTACCACCGGTGCAACTACTTATGCCGAATCGAATGCATCTGCAATCCCGGGAATAACCATTGATTACGAGGGCGATGCACGTTCAGGTTCTACACCGGATATCGGTGCCGATGAAGGAGATTTTGTTCCTCAGGCTGTTGATTGTTTTCTATTGCCTATTGAGTTAATGTCATTTAGCGGCGAAATTTCAGGCGATGATAACCTGCTTATCTGGACTACAGCTACTGAGCATAATACTAGTTACCATATCGTTGAGAGATCAGTTACAGGTTTTGATTTCACGGCAATCGGCTCTGTTCCTGCAGCAGGTGAATCGGAATCTGAAATCACCTACAATTTTGTTGATCAGCATCCCGGCAGCGGAATCAGATACTATCGCATCAGAACCGTTGACCTTGACGAGAGTAATTCGTTGAGTAATGTGATTGCGCTGGATCGGGAGCTTGCTAATAGCACTCAGACCTTGATATTCCCAAATCCTGTGCATGATATTCTAACAGTAATGCATGATTGGCAGACCACAGAGGGTGTTCAAATTGTTGTGCTAAATGAATTGGGCCAGGCAGTTTTAACAAAGGATTTTGCTGCGGGCGACAAAATAACAGTTGATGTGACAGCGCTACCTGGTGCCGTTTATTTCATACGCCTTATTGACCTAAACAGTGAGATCATATACTCAGGAACTTTTGTTAAAGAGTAAACCAACTGAAGTAGTATTGATTCCCTTTACGTAAGATTTTGTGATTTTATTGCAATTTATTTCTTCGCCTATTGCATTTCTTTGGGTTATAATTGAATGCAATGAAGCCAAAGATGAAAGAAAAACGTGTGCAAAGTCGAATTCGTCAAATTGCGAATTTGTCGGCAATGCGACCTCCTGATGCTGATTTGGAGTTGCCGCCTGCTGAGCTGTTAAAGAAGAGACGTGTGATATACTTCTGGCGTGACATGCATAACATGGCATTGTTTATCAATATGTCACGTGGCGATTCAGCGGAATAAGAGTTAGTGAAATATACTTCTATTAGTTCTAGTAAACGGGATGCATTATAAGTCGTGTTTTTTCATAAAGTCAGTCGAGCCAGGAGCGTAATTCTGTCATGTTAGATTGACTAATTTGCCTGAGATGGTGTTATGCCGGCTCAGGCATTTTTATGTATTCCAATACAAGATCTGAAATGCCTTTTTCGGGCTCCCAAACAACTAATGGTTCGTTATTAAAAAGCACTTGATATTTATTAAAACATCGTTGGAGAGTCAAGGCGTGAAGGGGGTGGTATTCTATAAGTTTAACAAGCATTCCAAATTCAGATTTATGTAATTGCCTTTTTTTGCGAATGCACTTTATCAGCACTTTTACGAATTTAGAGTGGAATGCGACTTCGGGTTGTATTTTATTTCTTTTAGAGTACCTGATATAGGTTAGATTCTTTTCAGAAAGTGCATGAGCTGTTCCAAAGTCGTCAGTGAGATAGGCGATAGACAATCGATATTCCCTCAAAAAGTACTGTAAACTAAATCCGTAATTATACCATCCATTTAATTCTAAAATATTTAATGTTGCTATAGCTGAATCATACTTTTCATTAAAGATTTCAAACATTGTTTTGATTTGCAAATGATTCGTATATAGCGATATCCTTGGATCAAAACTGAATTGCATGTTCCATTTGTTATAGATTTCGCGGGCTATCTCAGATTTGTTTAATAATAGTGTCGTGATAAAATAGCGCGCATAGATATTGTTTTGGGAATGAATAGGGTGATCCAGTGTAAGGTAAAGGTGTTTCGAAAAATAGCTATACGCCAAATCCATATTTAATTGAGTGTATTCAATCACCCCTTTCATCGATCCCACATACCAATTGCTAATATCTGAATAAGTTTCAGGCTCTGATTTTATTAGGATGTTGAACTCTTCAAGTAATGATTTGGCATCTTCAAATTCCTTGTTTGAAATAAACATAAAAATGCAACTGTCGTAAGTCGATCTTATTATAATTTTATCGCCATATTGCCTTGCTGAATTGATTATGGAATAACCTCGTTCTTTTAACTCTTTAAATTTTGAATTGTTTTCAATAGTGCCATTACGCCATTTTTTGAACATTTCTACACGAAAGGCATTTAAATCAATGAATAGCTTTACCTCTTTTTCCGCTTCGGGTTTGGATGTGGCTATGACCATGGCAGTGATTTCCGATTGTAATTCTTTGATCGTATCACTTGAATTATCACTGCATATCCATTTATAAAACTCTCTGTAAAAGGTGTGATCTGCTTGTGTTGCAGAATGCTTTATTTTTTCATGATGCTGTTTCAGCAACTGCGATCTCAAAGCATATACACTACTGCGATTCATCAGGTATTCTAACTTTACCAGAATGTTGCCCGGAGCTATAATTTCCAGTAGGTTTGTAAGTAAGTTGGAATTTAATTTATATAAATTGGTGCGGGATATTTTTAGCGCATGTAAAGCCTTGACAGCCGGGAAATGCTTTGAATGTTGGGTTAACATGAAGTCCATTAACTCGCGTTCGCGTGAGGTAAGCGATGCGTTTTCTACAAGTTTTCGTTCATCAGCAGTGAGTTGATGAAGCAATTGGAAACTGAAGTACATATAATTAAATCCCCGTTTTTGTATGGCAAGCTATATTGCTCCCTCTAATATAGTTGCTGCTCCAAAATTAACATTAACGTGATTTTTCAAAATATTTTAGTGTAATCCTTACGTCATGCGTAAGATATTGCGCTAAAATCATGAAAAATGGGACCTGAGGGAACAAAACAAGATTAGACGTCATTCTGCAAGCAGAAACACCAATGGTATTTCTAAACGCGCACTCCAGGCTAATTCACTATGGTCGGCACCCGGCACCTCTCTTGTCATCCAATGTTCGAAAGTATAACCTCGTTTGTTCATAGCCTTGTTCATAATGAGTTGGAAGGGCTTATAGGCTTTATCCAATGTCTCTGAGCCATAGTCAAAGTAAATTTTATGTGTAGCGGGATTTGGTAGGTGTTTGCGGTAATATTTCAACATGCCGGTAGAAATATTGTCATCGAGCACCTTTAAGCTCCCTTGCCAATGCGTTGACATACAAATCGCACCTCCGAAAACAGCCGGATATTCGCAGATGGCGTAGAGTGAAATCAGTCCTCCCATGCTTGACCCGCCGATAAAGGTATTTGCTTTGTCTGTTTTTGTAGCGTAATTATTATCGATAAATGGTTTGAGCTCGCGTACGATGAATGATAAATATGCATCTGAAGTTGGCAAGGCTGATTCCCATTCCACCTTTTTGAGACTGTCGATTAGTGTTTTTTCGATATAGGGAACTGCCTTTGCAGGAAAGTACTCCGAATGTCGTAAATGCGGAACATTCCAAATGCCAACAACAATGCAATCGCGGATTTCACCCGATTGAAGCAGTTTCCCCATGTGCTCGTCAACCTGCCATTCTTGCTTATTCCATGTTGTGGTGGCATCGAAAAGCATTTGCCCGTCGTGCATGTATAATACCGCGTACGACTTTGTTGCATCGTAATTATCCGGCAGCCAAACATCTACATTGCGTGGTGGCACAAATTGTGATGGGAAATTGGCATGTCTGATTACTTTTCCAGATGAAACATGAACCTGTTGTGCTTGAATCACAGTAATGCATATACATGTGATGAGCGTTGAATAAAAGCGTTTCATAATGAGTGGTAGGAGCATAAATCTAGCCGGTCATTTTACGGGCAAACGATGCTCCTGTTGTAAAAATAGGAATTGAAAAGCTTAGTGCAAAGTATACCTATTTTTCTTTGTAGCCTGCAAAGGATGCGTAGCACCTGCGACTATAAGCTCGATCTTCCGCGTTGAATACGTATTCAAAACCGGCTTCTATGAAGGGTTGTTTATAGTCGTCGGGAACAGCGATTGTAATCAGGCAATAATTGCCGGAGATTTGGACATGGTATTGTTCGGGTGTTAAGGGATTGTTGGCAATCCATCCTGATATGATATGAATGGTATCAAGCTTTGTGAACATATTTATAGCCTTGCTACCAAGTATTGCTACTACAGTGTGATCATCGATCCAGAATAAGGGGGCGTCTTCATATTCTGTGCAAACGGTGTAACTTCTTCCAAGGTCTCTGATCATCATCAATTCCAATAATTTTATGCTCAGGATCGCTTCCTCCTTACAAGAAAATACAGGCAGGGTGTCGAAGCTGTATACCATCGAATCTCTCCAATAACGTCTGGATTCGTTAGAATAAGATTGTGATCTGATGATATTTCGTTTTATAAGTGATAGGGAATCTTGCCGGAAGGAAAGCTTGCCTGAATTAATTCCATCTATTGCATTATCAGATGCCTTGGAAATTGATAACATATTGTCGTAGATATCTTGCAATCCCGCATGACTGCTTCGCTGTGAATGATATCGCGTTATGCCTATCCATTGTGATATCTGGTTCTCGGTGGCATCTATTGCCTGCATTGCCAAAATTTGCGTGCTGGTCATATGTTCAGGCCGTTCTACCTGTTTGCAACTCAGGGCACAAACAAACAGTGATGCCATCAATAATAATGTAGCGGTTCTCATTTCCATTGTATTTGATTGTAATATTCACTTGATGTAAGCGTTTGCCAAATCTGCTGTTCTGATCCGGATTTGAACATTACGTTTTCTATTGTATAGTTGATCCTGAAAACATTTTCTTCCTGCAATTCAACTGCATGCTTGTCAATTTCAAAGATCAGGGGATTTAGCGTTGTGCTATGTCGGAATGCAACAGGTGAAATATTTTCATCGTTGATTAGAACCTGTACATTTTTGATAACAGCATTTCGCATTACCTGATCATTAAAGGAATGCGGATCTGTAATTATAATATTACCATTGTTTGCCACGTAAGGTATTTCTCTCAATCCCCAAAAACAGTCCGATTGAATGATTCTATTTGCATAATCAAATAGTAAATTGTCAAGCATCGCGCGCATTAATCTTGCTTCGTCAAGACTAAGTGGTCGCTTCATTTGGTGAAGGTCGTATCGCCATTTTACGATAGCTTCGCGAAGGTTCTTCATTGGTAATGACGTATAGGGTTCTTGATCTACAAGTGAATCTAGTTGACTGAAATAATCGCTACTGATGAACCTGGAAGGTACGGAGTAACCAGCCTGTGGATACATAGTCTCCAGGGTGTTTAGAATCAATTGACTTTCTTCCCGTGAATCATTTTGAAGCTTGTATATCGCATTTCGATTTAACATATTGTTGTATGCTTCAACGACTGCGTATGATGAACGTATTAATTCATCCTTGTTGTTATGTTCAGGCGTAGAACAACCCATGCAATAAATTATGCATGAAGTATAAATAGCATGTATGTATCTTTTCATTTTGAATTTGTAGTTATTATACAATGAGTTTATTTTTATGTTATGGGTTTTTGTCTTCATTGACAACATTTGTAAATAAGGCATAGTATTGGTCATCTAAATAACCTGTTACCCCATTTTTGCGTTTGTATGCAATTCCGGCATATATAAATTCTTCTTTGAAAGGTGTAGGGCTTTCGAATGTGATCAATACGTAGGTGCCGCCATGATAAACCTTCATCTGATCGCGTCGGATGAAATGGTAATTGATCCACCCGTAATTCACATCCATCGAATCCATGAAATATAATCGATGGTCATTCCATTGTATAGAAACTGCATAGGTATGCTCATCTAACTTTGTTAAATGTCCATTGTCGATATTCCCGCAATAACTACTGCGCCTTGACATGATTTTTTGAACATAGAATTCAAACTGAAGCATATGGAGAATGGCTTCATTAGGAAAGCTGAAATCGCCAAGTGTGTCATAAGTTGATAGCATATTTTCCGACACATATTTTTCCTCATACTCGTCAAGATTGGCAATGCGCATTACACGATCTTTATGACGCCGTAATGTAGTTTTATCGAATTGTTGGTTATAAGTTTTGATCCCATAAATTATCGATGAGATGGCACTATCCACTGCGAGCATTTTGAAATAGTTCTGCGATTTGAATCGGTCGAGAGCTTCGCTTTCTATCTGTCGCTCAAAACCGATTGTTTGACGAATCAATAATAATGTATTTTCAATCGCAACTGTTGTAAGTTGATCGCTGATCGCTTTTCTTTCATTTAAATCCTTATCACTGCAGCTGCATGCCCATGTAGTAAAGATGGTCATTGCGGTGATACATAAAATAGATCTCTGCATGAAGGTCAGTTTGCACAAATGTGAAAATTCCTTCCTAAAATGGCGTTTTTTAGGAAGTCTGATTTAGCCTTAAATCGCAGAAACGAACACAGCACGTGCGGCAATTGACCGCAGCGTTTTGGGTAATTACCATGTAAACGAATTACTTTAAAGTAATCGTATAATCAATAAGTATTCAATAGAGGGAGATTTATCTTACAACAGAGAATTTCCCGTTTTCAGACACACCATTTTCCTGCAAATAGCGATACACATATACGCCGGGATCCAATTGAATGGCATCGAGCATTACTGCTATCTGGCTTCGGTAAACTACTTCAGAATGAATAATCCTTCCTGATAAATCATAAATGCTTATCGTTCCGAAGGAGTTGTTGTATTGAACATCAACAGATGCAGTCTTGAGATAGGTAGTTCTCCCGTTCAAGTCCACTTGAGAAAGCTTGTAGTAATTGATGCCTAAATTGGGATGTGCGTCAACAGCGAAATAAGTGGTTTTATCTGATGAATTGCCTTTTGCATCTAATTGCATAAATGGTTCAAATGTTTGACCGTCAGTTGAACGCTCAATTATATAATAATCATTGTTGAATTCGGTCTCTGTTTCCCAGGTCAATGAAACAGTATTATTATCGTAAGCTTCTGCATAGAATGAGGTGAGGGTAACCGGCAATAAATCGCAATCAACAAAAGTAGCGCCATCAGTAAGATCCCAATCTATGGTATAACCCGTTACCGGTGGCGACCAGTGATTTACCATCAAATAGTAACATTCGCCGGCAGTAACGTGAAGTGTGTCTACCCAGCCGTTGCCTGTAACTGTTTCTGAAACATCTGAAACGGTAGCTTTAAGTCCGGTGTTTCCCGTACTTGCGGCATAGGAACATCGAACCGGTGTACCTAAAGCACCGCATGATACATCAGGTCCGTACAAAGCAAAATCGTAATCATCGGTATTGGTTACAGGGTCGATAGTAAATCCAAAAGTGCCTGAAGTTTCAAAACAGAAATAGTACCAGGTTGAATAATTTTCACCTCCGGCAGTGCAACCACTGCATGATTCAGAAACTAGTCCGGGACCACTTTCAACGCCTGTTACCGGAAGATCATCGCAAATTGCAATGGCATTTATACAGTCATTAGGATCTGTTGCTACCGGGCCGATTGCGCAGGCAGAACAACTAATAGTTGCCGCCCATCCGGCAGCATTTGATGATGCATTGGAGGTAAAGCGCATTACCAGACAACCGCTGGCATTGGTGGCAGTAGCGGAAAAAGGCACAGGTGGCGTTCCACAAATTCTATTTGCTCCACCTGCAACTGTTGTAACTCCAGGAATGGCAATTGTTGTACTATTTTGTGTAGCACCGTTTCCTATGGTGAGATAATCTTTTGTGCAATCATTTTGAACATCAAAGCTGGTAAATGTTGCTGTGATGCAATTGCCGGCAGTATTAGGGCAAAATACTCTGTAGTAAGAACTGATATTATTACTATAGTTACTTGCAGCCCCTCCGTCGTCGTAATAATTTCCGGAGCAGGTATTTACCATACAAGCACCGACATAAGTTCCATCGATACCCGAGGTTGGATGTAAATATGTTTGCGCTTGTAAATCGGCAAGTGCAATACATACCAAGAATGTTATAAAAATATTTTTTACCATGTGTGAGGGTGTGAGGAGAGGAAATTATTGATCTTCTTCGTCTTTTTTGAAACGATAAGTATAATTTTCAATTGCTTTATTTACACTATAGATTGTGATTTTAAAACCTGTGGCCGGGTCATACACTTCAACATCATTATCTACTTGTCGAAGTTCTTCATATTGCTCCAGATTCAAATCAGCCAAGGTATCTGCAGAAGGATTAAACAGACCTTGAATATCATAGTCCATTTTATATCGTTCTTCCAATGATGGCAATGTCATTTTCAGATCGCTGAGACTTTGGGCACTACCAATTGATAGCACACCTATAAAGGTGACTGAAAATGCGAATAGCCTGAACATGGAAATATCAAATTTTAATCAAAATTAACCTGCAATTGGCGCTTTCGCAAGGTTTCGATGTCACAAATTTGCCAAATCCACAATATTTCCACGATTAAAAAGCGCTTGAAATCGGGAAAACTTGCAGTAATTTGCCTGATAAAACTTACAGTAACGTTGTCACAGAATCCAATGCCTTCCTCAATCCTCCTGTGTTTTTACCTCCGGCAGTAGCAAAGAATTTTTGGCCTCCGCCGCCACCTTCAATTTGCTTACCCAACTCACGTATCAGCTTTGCCGCATCGTACCCCTTTGATTCCACAAGGTTATCGCTGATCATTAAGGTCAGGCTAGCCTTGCCCTGAATATCGGCCGCCAGCAGGCAAACAAGATCGGAAACCTCGTTGCGGAGTTCGTAAGCAAGTTTTTTAATAAGGTCTGCATTACCGAGATCGACCTGAGCACGGATGATATTCATGCCACCGGTAGTTTCTATCGCATTCAATAAAAAAGCTTTCACTTGCTGAACTTGCAATAACTGAAACTGCTCTACTTCTTTTTTTAGCGCTGCATTTTCATCAGCCAGTGATTGCACACTTTTTACAACATCGGAAACTTTGGTGATATCTTGTATTTTTTTGAGCAATTCATGCTGCTCATCCATGTACTTCTCGATAGCGGAACCTGTTATCGCTTCAATACGTCGTATTCCGGCAGCAACAGCACTTTCATTTACCAAACGGCAATATCCGATTTCGCCGGTTGCACCAACATGGGTGCCGCCACAAAATTCTTTGCTATAATTTTCATCAGCAATAACCACACGAACAGTCTCGCCATATTTTTCACCAAACAACATCATCGCACCCAATTGTTGCGCTTCTGCAATAGGCATCACTTTTGTGACAACAGGAATATTTTCACGAATCTTGGCATTTACAATTTGCTCTATGCGACGCAATTCTTCATCGCTCACTTTAGAAAAATGCGAAAAGTCGAAACGCAAACGATCAGGTCCCACATAGGAACCTTTTTGTTGTACATGTGAACCTAATACCTGTCGCAAAGCAGCATGAATTAAATGTGTTGCTGTGTGATTATAAGTGATATCAGTTCGGCGACGCGCATCTACTTCAGCATACACAACAGCATCAGTATTTTCAGGCAACTGGTCGGTGAAATGGATAATGAGATCATTCTCTTTCTTGGTATCTAAAACACGAATAATGTTCGCATTAATAGATAAAGTTCCTGTATCGCCGGTTTGCCCTCCACTTTCTGCATAAAAAGGTGTCTTATTCAGAACCACCTGATATTGCATTTCATTCTTCATTTTCACTGAACGCATTTTCACCACGCGCGATTCAGATTGCAGATAATCGTACCCGATAAAATCAACAGATTTATCATCGCGCAGCACCATCCAATCGCCGGTTTCCATGCCTGTAGCTTGCCGACTGCGTTCTTTTTGTTTTTGCATTTCAGCTTCAAATCCGGCACTGTCGACATCCAGTCCATGTTCGCGCACAATGAGCATGGTGAGGTCTAATGGAAAACCGTAGGTATCAAATAATTCAAAGGCAACTGCGCCCGGGATTATTTTAGCTGATTTAACTTGTTCAGAGCGAGTTACGTCATCCAGTCGTTTTATACCATTTTCAAGCGTGCGTAAAAATGCGCGCTCTTCTTCCATAATTACACGAGAAACTAAATCGCGTTGAGCATCCAATTCCGGAAATACATCGCGGAATTGTTCTGCAAGTACCGCAACCAATTCATTGAAGAATGGTTTTTTTAAATGAAGGAATGAATATCCATAACGAATAGCCCTGCGTAAAATTCGGCGCACTACATATCCGGCTCCATTGTTAGAAGGCAGCTGACCATCAGCAATACAAAAACTCACTGCACGGATATGATCACTGATAACGCGCATGGCAATATCCGTTTTCTCATCCTGACCATATTGAAAACCACTGAGTGTTTCAACTTTTCTGATCAGCGGTGTAAATACATCCGTATCATAATTTGATGATTTTCCTTGCAATGCGCGTACCAATCGTTCGAAGCCCATTCCGGTATCTACATGTTTATTCGGCAATTCTTCCAGACTTCCATCAGCTTTGCGGTTGAATTGAATAAAAACGTGATTCCAAATTTCTATCACTTGCGGATCGCCGGTATTTACGAGTGTAGCACCATCAATGGCACTGCGTTCGGCATCACCACGCATATCATAATGAATCTCACTGCATGGTCCACACGGGCCGGTGTCACCCATTTCCCAGAAATTATCTTTTTTATTACCACGCAAAATATGTGCTTCGCTGATCATGCTTTTCCAAACATCATAAGCATCTGTATCAAAAGCAAGATTCTCTGACGGGTCACCTTCAAAAACGGTGACATATAATCTGGAAGGATCGAGTTTATAAATATCGGTGAGTAATTGCCATCCCCAGGTAATACTTTCTTTCTTAAAATAATCGCCAAAACTCCAGTTTCCGAGCATTTCGAACATGGTATGGTGATAGGTATCTACACCAACTTCCTCAAGGTCGTTGTGCTTGCCTGAAACGCGCAAACATTTTTGAGTATCTGCAATACGCGGATATTGCACCGGTTTATTCCCAAGGAATAGGTCTTTGAACTGATTCATGCCCGCATTAGTGAACATCAAAGTAGGGTCGTTCTTCACCACAATAGGTGCTGACGCAACGATCTTGTGTTGCTGGCGTTCAAAAAATTGCAGGAACTGCTGTCTTATCTCTCGGGAGGTCATCATCGATATATCCGGTTTTCGTTTTATTTTTTGGCCGGGAAGCTGTATTTTCGTTGCCCCTCTAAAGCACAATTCCCCGGCGAGCCGCAAAATTACGGAATTACACAGGTAAGGCGCATGGCGAAAAAAGTAAAATATTTCTATAATCCGGCAAATCTGCGCTTCGAGAAGCATGTTACACCTCGGTGGGTGTGGACCTTGCGCATTATTGGCTGGATATCAACCGCTGCTGTTTTTGCCTTTATCATCGTTTGGATAGCCTATACCTATTTCGATTCTCCTAAAGAACAATACCTCAAGAACCAAATCTCCGAAATGGAGCTGGAGCTCGATTTCATGAACAGTAAGCTGGATACCATGGCGGTGGTATTGGGTGAAATGACTGAACGAGACGATAACATCTATCGCGTCATATTCGAGGCGGAACCCGTTTCCAGAAGCGAGCGTATGGCAGGTATCGGCGGAAGTGAACGCTTTCAGCGAATGAATAAACTCGACAATGCCGAACTGTTAATAAATACCGCTACGAAACTCGAAAGAATACGCCGACAAATGGTGATACAATCGAAATCGTTTGATGAGATATCAGAATTGGTGAGCAATAAAGAGCAACTTCTCAGTCATACGCCTTCAATCCAGCCGGTGAGCAATAAAGATCTTGAACGCATTGCTTCGGGCTTTGGATGGCGCATTCACCCTATCTATAAATTCGCAAAATTTCATGAAGGGCTCGACTTTACCGCTCCTAAAGGTTCAGATGTGTTTGCAACGGCTGATGGGACTGTGGTATTAGCTGATAATTCTCAAAGTGGCTTTGGAAACTGTATCGTAATCGATCACGGTTATGGATATAAAACGCGATATGCTCACCTCAGCGCATTTAAAGTGCGTGCAGGACAGAAAATCAAACGCGGTGAACTCATAGGACTAGTTGGAAATACAGGACTTTCAACAGCTCCGCACTTGCATTATGAAGTGGAAAAGAACGGCACTAAGATCGATCCTATCAACTTCTTCTATAACGACCTCAGCGCCGAAGAATACGCCCGAATGATCGAAATCGCCAACCGCAGTAATCAGTCCTACGATTAAGGGGGTATCCGGTATCAGACTTCTCTGCGGCTCTGTGCCTCTGCGTGAAAAAATAGCGATCTACCTCCCTAAGTACTTTACCAATCAAATACTATATATTTGTTCTTCAAACCCTTATACACACCCGGCAGTCCTTATCATGCCCTACAAAGAAAAGGAAATAGAAAAAGTCTACTGGTCGATCGGCGAGGTTGCTGAGATGCTTGATCTCAGTTTTGCGCAGATTAGGCTCTGGGAGAAGGAATTTGATGTGTTCCAACTCAAAAAAAATAAAAAGGGCGATCGTTACTTCACAAAGAAGGATATAGAGCAACTCAAGCTCATTAAATTTCTGCTCAAGGAAAAAAAGTATACCATCAAAGGTGCACGTGAGCAGCTGAAATCCAAAAAACCTCAAACGGATTCGCGATTCCAAACCATCGAAGCACTCAAGAAGATCAGACAGTTTTTGGTTGAACTGAAAGAGCAGATTTGATTAGCCAATTAGCCGATTAGCCAATTAGCCGATTAGCCGATTAGCCGATTAGCTGATTAGCCGATTTGCTGATCTGCTGATTAGCTGATTAGCCGATTAGCTGATTTGGTGAATAGTTACATGGGGTATGGGCTCCGAAGGCGCTCAAGTGTACATGTGTGCATGTGAGCAAGTAAGTAGGTCCCGTCGGGAGGTCGGTGCGCTCCATACAGAAGTATTTAGCTGATTAGCAAATAGGCTTGTAAGCATATGGAGTTTTTCGCTTTAGTGAGCAAGTTTGAGGGTTAGCAAGTTAGCAGGTGTGCTGCTGAATGTAAATGCCGAACCTGAACACACAAACACATGAACACAATTGGTGTCTTAGCGGTCTCTGCGTGAAAAACAACCAACGGTAGCTACTTTACCACTAACAGTAGCGATGTATATTTGTAATGCAACCTGTGGTCAAAATAGCTTTGCGACTTCAAAACAAAACATATGATGCTACAAGAAAGATCGATCGGAATTAAGATCGCAGAAGCCAGAAAGAAACAGAATTTATCGCAAGCTGAATTGGGTCGACTGATATCTATCAGCCCACAAGCCGTTGGGAAATGGGAGAGGGGAGAGTCAATGCCCGACATCACCACACTAAATCGCTTAGCCGAAATCCTTGGCGTTGATCTGAATTATTTCTCTGAAAATTTCCCTTCTATTATTGATCAACATCCTACAGAACAGCTCGCACCTTTAACGGATTCACCCTTGATAAGGATCAAGAAGAAATTGAATAGGAATATGTCGGCTGGAAATTGGGTTGATGCCGATTTCTCAGGTATCAGAGACCTGCAAGAGAAATTCAGCGGGTCTAATATGAAAAACTGCCTGTTCAGAAATGCCGACCTATCCGGGTTAACACTCGCCAGTAATAACATCGACAAATGCGATTTCACAGGCACTGATCTTCGCGACAGTAGCATTCGCTCGTCGAATTTGATGCTGAATAATTTTTCGAGTTGCTCTTTGATAGATACACAATTTGTGAGAAATAATATCGGAAGTTGCAATTTTACAGAAACAAATTTCTCCGGAGCGGAATTTACCTCCTGTAATTTCGAGAAGAATGATTTATCAGGAGCCGTTTGGAAATTTACCACCTTTAAAAACTGTGCCTTCAGCGAAATTATTTTCGAAGGGCCTATGGCTGATTGTCACTTTGAGAATTGTTCGTTTTATCACGTAACTTTCCAGACCGCGCTGCTTACAAATACGTTTTTCAAGTATAATCGCCGCTTCAAGAAGGTAAAATTCATAGATTGCAAAGTTGACTCACTCACCTACGCCTTTCTCAAAAACAACCAGGCCGATCTAAGTGGGGTGGTGGTGGTATGAATGATTTTGCATAATAGTTTGGTTGAATTGTCGTTTTATTTCCTGACTGCGGCCTGGTAATAGCTTATAATTCAGCTTGCAGTGCCCTTATTTCATGCCAATCAATTAACTTAGTAACCAGGTTCCCAAATCATGAATAGAATTCCCTGCAAAATGCATTCCGGATCATCTGATGCTTTTTATTTTAATAGCATGAAAAAGCACTTGATATTTTTCTGTTGCCTCACTCTTTATTTTCAACAATTATCCGCCCAAACACCTTTCGAAACAACAATTCCCGATACTGCCGAAATTAAAAAATGGATTCATATAAAAGGTCACATTGTGGATGAGCTGCTATGGACTGACAGTTTAGGCGAGAATCTATTAATTACAACTGAAACCGGGGATTTTATCAGCCCAAATAATCCGGAGCAAGTTGATGGCGAAGATGCAGAATTATATGCCTATCATTATTTATTCGCAATTGATGGAGCGATTGAAACCTGGAAAGTATATGATTATATCCATCTATGCCCCGTAGATATGATTGCAGCGTTTGTCGACAGCACCACACATATCACCGACCTCGATAGCAACGGCATAGCTGAAATATGGTTGATGTATCGAACCGTTTGTCACGGCGATTTGAGTCCGTTAACTATGAAAATCATCATGTATGAATCAGATCAAAAGTATGCCCTGCGCGGCGATACAAAAATTTATATGGGCACAGATGACAAGGGCGTAAAACACTATATGGGTGGTGACTACAAAGCTGATGCTGCATTCATCAACGGCCCACCTGTATTTCTGCAACATGCCATCTCCATGTGGGAGAAGCATCTGGTTGTTTATGATTATTAGCCCGGCCAAATTCTTGAAATGTTTTATAAATTGATACAAAGTTTCCTGTGCCAATGTGTCGTTGATGTTTTAATTTAGTTCTATAGTAGTTTTAAGGTAATTATTTATGAGACAAGGGAAGGCGATGAGCATTTATTTTAATCCATTATTCTGGATCCCTATCATTTTCTCGATAGGACTTATTGTTTTCGGTGTAGTATTAATTACGGATAATCCGGATAATACAGCCAATCTCGGTGAGGTTGGCGGCAACAGCGAAGCGGCATCGACGGTAGCGCAATCATTGATGCAGACTCTCCAGCCTGCATTTACCTTATTCGGAATATTGATTATTATTTTGGGTGTATGTATAGGGGGAAGATTTCTTTACAAAATTGGAAGATAATGTAACCCATGCAAGCAATCACCCCAATTTGCTAACTTGCCAACTTTCAAACTTGCAAACTAAAGCTGTTGTCTCCATGCAAATAATTACCTCAATTTGCTAATCAGCTAGTTCTCATATTAGCTAATTCCCACTTTGCTAACTTGCCAACTCTCACCTCACCCCCCGCCCTCTCCATCTCCTACCGTCGATAGAGAGGGAGCTAATTACTCTTCGGTAATAAAATTTTGCAAAAAAAATAATTACATACTCTATTAACGCGCCAGCGTTAAAAGCACCACCACTTGCTAATTCTCAAATTTTCTAATTCCCACTTTGCTAACTTGCCAACTCTCACCTCACCCCCCGCCCTCTCCATCTCCTACCGTCGATAGAGAGGGAGCTAATTACTCTTCGGTAATAAAATTTTGCAAAAAAAATAATTACATACTCTATTAACGC
>JAIBBA010000039.1 GCA_019694895.1 Chitinophagales bacterium | reverse complement strand
GCCTATGCTGCTCCCGAAATAGTGTTGATGGATGACGGAGGAGCTGTAATCGGGACTTCCACATATTCAATTATTTCTTGTGAAAAAACCGAAGCCGGTCACGGTGGTTTGGATTATTGGATATTTAGGGTGGATGCCAATGGGAATATTCTATGGCAAGTTGTTTACGGTGGTTCAGGTGATGATAAATTAACCTCGATCAAAAGAACCTCTGACGGTGGTTTCATTATAGCAGGCACATCTAATTCTCCTATTTCAGGAAACAAGTCAGAACCAAGACAGGACCTTACGGCGCCGTTTTCTGATGATTTGTGGTTGCTAAAATTGGATTCAACAGGAAATATCATTTGGCAAAATACTATTGGGGGTAATTCGACAGAGTCCGAACCCTATGCTGAACAGAGCGGTAGCGGATATATTGTTTCTTGTTCTTCCTATTCTCCTATTTCGGGCGATAAAATGGAGGGTGTGATAGGTGGCATGTCTTATAATGATTATTGGATAATTAAATTAAACGCTTCCGGCAACATTGTTTGGCAAAACACCATCGGAGGCGATCTTGCTGATCGCGTGTCAACTGTGCATAAAACATTAGATGGTGGGTACATTTGCGTAGGGGTATCAAGTTCAAATATTTCGGGAGATAAAACGCAAAACACGATTGGACCTTGGGGCTATAGTGATTACTGGGTGGTTAAATTGAATAGCAGTGGTGCCTTGGATTGGCAGAAAACTATTGGGTCAGTTAATTATGATGAAGGTGTTGATGTTATTGTTGAAGCGGATGGAAATTATACACTTGGCGGAACAAGCTATAATGATTTTGGAGCAAACTATCAGATTGTTAGAATAAATAATACAGGAGCAACACTTTGGACTAACACAATTAATGCAGCTGAATCTTACCTTGAAAGTATTGCATCAACACAAGATGGTGGTTATGTTTTAGGCGGTCGGTCAATGGCCATGGTTGGTGGGGACAAAACTTCCCCTTCAAAACCTATGAATAGCTACGGATGGGAAGGATGGGATATGTGGTTTGTTAAAACAAATAATTTGGGTGATGTGGAATGGGACCTTTCACTAGGTAGCGGTGATGACGATGGTTCGGGTAAAATATACGAATCTCAGGATGGTGGTTTTTATGTAATAGGGAATGCCGGAAATGATGAGGAAGGAGATATTACTGATAAAGCGATTTTAGCCGACGGCGCATGGTTGGTTAAACTGACAACTGATACTTGTGTTGCGGCGGTTGAAATTTGTAATACGATAGATGATGATTGTGATGGCATGATCGATGACGATATAACTGAATCTATCACTGTAGCTGCCGCTGGACCACTCACTTTTTGTCAAGGTGAATCAGTAACACTTTCAGCTACCAGTTACACGGGACCTATATTGCAATGGAAAAAGAACGGGGAAGATATTCCGGGTGCAAATTCAGCTTCATACGTTGCTACGCAGTCGGGCATTTATACTTGTCAAACATCCAGTGACTGCGCATTTGCTATTTCAGAGTGGTTGACAGTGACGGTGAATAAAAATCCAAAGGCAACCATTTCGGCTTCCGGTGCAACGACATTTTGCGCAGGCGGTAGTGTAACATTAACAGAAACGCCATCAGGTGGTTGCACATACCAATGGTATAAAGGTGCAACACCGATTGCAGGAGCTACATCAACTACCTATGTTGCTACAACAACAGGCAACTACAAATGTCGCGTTACGAAAACAGCAACCGGTTGTTACAAAAATTCAAATGCCATAGCAGTATCAGTTCCTTGCAGGGAAGGAGAACTTCTTGATGCAGATAATGTGCAGATCAATGTATATCCCAATCCCGCACAATCAACAATAACGATCCAATCCTCAAGTGAATTACCATCAACTATCCAAATAAGGGATATGGTAGGCCAACTCCTTATCCCTGAAATGAGCCTGCAAGGACAACTGGAATTAGATGTAGCGGCATGGCCGGCGGGAGTTTACTTTTTGCAATATGCAACAGAAAATAAGATAGTTATTTCACAATTTGTCAAGCAATAAATTAAATAAACTTACCACACATGGCCAACATGCATTTAAAAAATACAATACAGGCGCTATTGGTTGCATTCCCTCTTGCTGTATTTGGACAAGCTCCAGTCATCGAATGGGAAAATACTATTGGAGGAAATGCATGGGACGGTTATCCGAATGCAAAACAAACACCGGATGGAGGTTATATAATTGGTGGAAATTCAATGTCCAACATCTCTGTTGACAAAGCAGAAAATAACTTTGCCGGATCAAATGATTTCTGGGTGCTTAAGTTGAATTCATCTGGAGGTATAGAATGGCAAAATACAATTGGCGGGAACGGTAATGATTTTCCAGGGCAAACTATTCCAACCACTGATGGAGGATATATGGTTGGAGGACACACGCTTTCCGGAATTTCGGGTGATAAAACATCTCCTGGTTATGGACTCTATGATCTATGGCTAGTCAAACTAAATTCTACAGGCGGAATTATGTGGCAAAAAACGCTTGGTGGAACAAATGATGAATGGTGGTCGGATTTGCACCAAACTTCTGATGGCGGTTATATTGTCGGCGGGCAATCACTTTCAGGTTTAGGAGGGAATAAATCAGAAGTAAGCCAAGGCGGTTTTGACTATTGGGTTGTAAAACTAAATGCGGCCGGTGGTATCCAGTGGCAGAATACTGTTGGCGGAAGTGCTGATGATCTTTTGAGTTCGATTATTCAAACACCTGATGGTGGTTACTTGTTGGGTGGCACTTCTTCTTCCGGAGTTTCCGGCGATAAAACAGAAGGAACCATGGGGGTTGGATATAGCGACTATTGGGTTGTTAAATTAAATGCGGTTGGCAATATTGAATGGCAAAATACCATTGGTGGGAATTTGAATGATGTATTGCAGTCGGTTGATAAAACTTTGGATGGAGGCTATATACTGAGTGGATATTCAAATTCCGGTATCTCAGGTGATAAAACTGAAACCAGTTTTAGTGTACATTCGATGTGGGTAATTAAACTGGATGCCGGAGGCAACATTGTCTGGCAGCAAACAATGAATGATGCATACTACAGCGAAATACATCCGACACTTGATGGAGGATATATTTTAGGAGCCATGTTTCCCTATCAAATCATTAAACTCGACGCCTCAGGTGAAGTTGTCTGGAGCAGTTTTTATGGCTCAAGTTGCAACCTGAATGATATTGAACAAACATCTGATGGCGGATTTATTGTTAGTGGGCATTCATATGATGGAATACTAGTAGTTAAATCTGAGCCCAATTATGGACCGCCTGATTTTTGGATTATGAAGCTCGCGCCTGATTTTTGTGTTCCTGTAGATGAAGTATGTAATTCGACTGATGATGATTGCAATGGATTAATTGACGATGATGTAATAGAAAACATAACTATTACGGCAGGAGGACCCGTAACATTTTGTAATGGTGGCTTTGTTGAATTAACAGCTACCTATTCAGGCACATCACTTCAATGGAGAAAAGATGGCCTAGATATCCCTGGTGCAACCAATGCCAATTACACAGTAACTTCAAAAGGCACTTATACCTGTCAGACAACTAGTGTGTGTGGATCCGCAGTTTCTACTGGAATATATGTGCAGGTATATAAAAATCCTAACGCTTTTATTTCTGCAGATGGTCCTACTTTGTTTTGCCCAGGCGGAAGTGTCACACTCACAGAAACGCCATCCGGTGGCTGCACATACCAATGGTATAAAGGTGCATCTGCCATTGCAGGAGCTACATCAACAACCTATATTGCCACAACTACAGGCAACTACAAATGTCGCGTTACGAAAACAGCAACCGGTTGTTACAAAAATTCAAATGCTATCGCAGTATCAGTAACTTGTAGAGAAGGAGAACTTCTTGATGCAGATAATGTGCAGATCAATGTATATCCCAATCCCGCACAATCAACAATAACGATTCAATCTTCAAGCGAAATACCATCAACTATTCAAATAAGGGATATGGTAGGCCAACTCATCATCCCGGAAATGAGCCTGCAAGGTCAACTGGAATTGGACGTAACGGCATGGCCTGCGGGTATTTACTTTTTGCAATCCACAACAGAAAATGATATTATTGTAACACAATTTATTAAGCAATAAGCTAAAACACACTTTTAACATGCTCAACCTCCTCACGAAACACGCGACAGCGGCGCTTTTGCTCGCTATTCCCTTTAACCTGTTCGCACAAGCCCCGGCCATCGAATGGCAAAACACTATTGGCGGCACCGGCTACGATTTTCTGAATACCATTTCCCAAACGTCAGATGGCGGATTTATCATGGGCGGTTATTCAGCCAGTGGTATCGGTGGCGATAAATCGGAAGATAATTGGGGTGGTGATGATTATTGGATAGTTAAATTAAATGCAGATGGTACAATTGCATGGGAAAATACCATCGGTGGAGGAAATTTTGATCGCCTGTATTCTGTGGAAGAAACTGCAGATGGTGGATATATTTTGGGCGGACAATCACTCAGCGGCGGCGGATGGGGCGATAAGTCGGAAAGTAATATGGGTGGATATGATTATTGGGTGGTGAAAGTGAATGCATTGGGTGTCGTACAATGGGATAATACCATTGGTGGAACAGGCAATGATCAATTATATAATGCACAACCAACAAGTGATGGAGGCTATATTCTTGCAGGCACTTCAGATAGCGGTATCAGCGGCGACAAAACAGAAAATCGCGTAGGTAATTCTGATTATTGGTTGGTGAAATTAAATAGCAGTGGTTCCATCGTTTGGCAAAATGATATCGGCGGTGTGATGTTCGAAAATTTATATTCCGCATACGAAACAACTGATGGTGGTTTTATTTTAGGTGGAACATCTACAAGTGGTATCAGCGGCGATAAAACAGCTGCGAATATTGGTGGTGTCGATTATTGGATTGTAAAAGTAAATGCATCAGGCACCTTGGTATGGGAAAAAACTATCGGCAGTACCGGTAGTGATTATGTATATACTTGCATTGCAACTGCAGATGGTGGTTCATTGGCTGTTGGCATGTCAGACGGCATTGCGAATGGAAATAAAACTGAAGCCGCGAACGGACTTTTCGATTATTGGTTGGTGAAATTGGATAACAGCGGAAATATTACCTGGCAAAATTCAATTGGCGGTACAGGAAATGATTACACATTTGTTGATGCCGGATTCCAGCAAAATGATGGCAATTATTTAATAGCAGGATATTCGCAAAGCACAATTAGTGGCGATAAAACCGAAGCGAACACAGGATCATGGGATTATTGGATACTACAACTTAATTCTACAGGTAATATTCTATGGCAATCAGTTGTTGGAGGTTCTTCAGGCGACTATGCCAATTCAATCGGAACAACATTCGATGGTGGTGTAATTGTAGGTGGATATTCCTACAGCAATGCCGGCGGAGAAAAAACAGAGAACAGTATCGGTGATGCAGATTATTGGGTGGTGCGTTACGAAGGTAATTGCGTACCAACCTCAGAAATATGTAATGGCCTTGATGATGATTGTGATGGTGCCATTGATGAGAGTATTGCCATGTTTGCAACAGCTTATGCTACAGGGCCAACTACATTTTGTCAAGGAGGAAGCGTGGTGTTGAATTCATCATACAGCGGCGATGATGTACAATGGATGAAAAATGGAGTTAATATTCCTGGTGCAACTTCTGCTAGTTATACGGCAACGCAAAAAGGTAGCTACTCTATAATAACAACTACAGACTGCGGTGCGGCTGTGAGCGCTGTTGTGTATGTCAATGTTAATAAAAATCCAAGTGCTTCAATTTCTGCTTCAGGACCAACATCATTTTGTGCCGGAGGCAGTGTCACTTTAACAGAAGTGCCTACCGCAGGATGTACATATCAGTGGTTCAAAGGTGCAGTGCCAATAGCAGGAGCAACATCAACCAGTTATGTTGCCACAATGGCCGGAAATTATAAATGTCGCGTTACTAAAACAGCAACAGGTTGTTTAAAGAATTCAAATGCTATAGCAGTTACCATCGTTTGTAAGGAATCCGTGGAAATTGGTTTAACGCTGACTGTAAGTCCGAATCCGGCTAGCGACTACATCGATATCATCAGTACGAACTCCAAGCATGCTGATATTACAATTGTTGATGCAATTGGCAGGGTAGTGCTCACAGAAATGCTTGAGGAAGGATTTATATCCGTAGATGTAAGCAAATTGCCCGCCGGAATATATTATGTTCGCTGCCTGGCCGGTTCCGAGATCTCTACCGTAAGGTTCGTTAAACAGTAAACAGACAGGCGCTTTCCCTTCGCTGTTACTCATTCCTGCCGAACACTTATACAACATTGGCTGCACTTGTCATTTTTAACGCCAAGCGACATGGTATTGCTATTGAGATGCGTAAATTTGAACTTCAGGAGGACCATGATATATTAAATAAAATTCAATATATGTTTAGACATATTTGTGTTTGAAATAACAAAATGGTCGACTGATCTCTAAATATACACACCAATGAAAAAGCTCAAATTTCAACACTTCCTTGCACTGGCATTTTTGATAGGAATTCAACATTCCTTAATCCATGCACAGATTATCAATATTAACTGGCAACAAACTGCCGGCGGAACAGCTACAGATGGGGTTTATAAAATGGCTCCAACATCTGATGGCGGCGTGATTACCGGCGGATACACCTATTCCGGAGTATCAGGAAATAAAACTGATGGCACATATGGAATGGGCGATTACTGGGTCGTAAAATATGATGCTTCCGGTAATTTGCAATGGCAAAAGACGTATGGCGGCACAGGATATGATAAACTCGAGGATATAGTGCAAACAAGTGATGGCGGTTACCTCCTGGGAGGATATTCAAATTCACCGGTATCCGGAAATAAAACAGAAGGATTAATTTCAGGGTCAATTGATATTTGGGTAATAAAAATTGATGCAGCCGGCACCATTGTATGGCAAAATGATATTGGAGGAAATCAAAGTGATTACCTCGGCTCCATAAGTGAAACAGCCGACGGAGGATGCATTGTAGGAGCATATTCATCGAGTCCCATTTCCGGCGATAAAACAGAAGGTTCGAAAGGGTTAACAGATTACTGGATAATTAAATTAAATAGTACAGGTGCCATAAGCTGGCAAAACACCATCGGCGGATCCGCTTCGGATTATTGTTTCAATGCTGCACAAACTGCGGATGGGGGTTATTTGATCTCAGGTGATTCTAATTCACCGGTTAGTTTTGATAAAACCGAATCATATACAGGTGTATCTGCAAATAATGATATATGGTTGTTGAAATTAGATGCAGCCGGAAATATTATTTGGCAAAATGTTATTGGTGGAACCGGTACTGAAGCCTGCTTTGAAATGTGTGTTACCACAGATGGCGGTGCTATTCTAGCGGCACAATCGGATTCACCCATATCCGGAGATAAAACTGAAAATACCATTTCGGGACTTGTTGGTGATATGGATTTTTGGGCCGTAAAAGTTTCCTCACTTGGCGCAGTGCAATGGGATAATACACTTGGAGGAACTGCGGCAGATTATTGTCACGGACTTACACTTATGCCTGATGGTGGTTATGCATTGGCGGGATATACTCTTTCGCCTGCCGGTGGAGATATTACCGTTGGTTCATTTTTAGGAACCAGCGATTATTGGGTGGTAAGACTAGCTGCTGACGGCACTAAACTGTATGATAGAACTTTAGGAGGCAGTGGAACTGAATATTGTTATGACTTGACAACAGCCAATGATGGAAAATTAATTGTTGGCGGTACTTCATCATCATCTATCAGTGGTGATAAAACTTCTGCTAATTATGGCGTATATGATTTTTGGATTGTAAAATTATCAGATGCTTGTTATCCATCTATCGAAATATGTAATGCAATAGATGATGATTGTGACGGACTAACAGATGATGGCGTGGTAGAAACAATTTCTATCGCAGCAGGCGGTGCGACAATTGTTTGTCAGGGTACACCCGTTGTGCTGACAGCAACACATACCGGCACTTCACTGCAATGGAAAAAGAATGGTGTGAATATCGGAGGTGCAACAGGCATCACATATAGTGCTACCCAAACTGGAAATTATTCCTGTACTACCACAAGTGCCTGCGGAACTGCAACATCTTCCTCAATTTCTGTTACAGTGAATAAAAATCCTAAAGCAACAATTTCTGCCGGCGGACCTACCTCGTTTTGTGCCGGAGGCAGTGTAACCTTGACAGAAACACCATCTGCAGGATGCAGCTATCAATGGTATCAGGGCGCCACTCCAATTGCAGGCGCAACCTCTACATCATATGTAGTAACCACTGCAGGAAATTATAAATGTCGCGTTACCAAAATTGCAACAGGATGCTTTAAAAATTCGAATGGGATTTTGGTGACTGTGCCTTGCAGGGAAGGGGAGGAGCTATTGATGCAAATTGACAATGGATTTGCACTATATCCTAACCCGGCATCAGAAAATGTGCATATTGATTTAATTGACAATATAAACCCGGGAACTGAATTGATAATTACTGATGCGATGGGAAATATTGTGTTAAAACAGCAGGTAATTGAAAGCACTTTTGATGTTTCGATAAGCTTGTTGCCGTCAGGCATGTATGTAGCGAGAATTATCAATGGTCAACAATTACATTCAAAAACAATGATCATTCAATAAATTTCCATGATAACATTCAAACACATGCGACCTTCGTTATTTTTTATTCTTTCTGTAGCGATCACGCAAATTTCTTTTGGTCAAGCACCTGCTATCGAATGGCAAAATACCATCGGTGGAAGTTCATATGAAGACCTGCGTTCACTGGAGCAAACATCTGATGGCGGCTATATTATTGGAGGTGTATCTACCTCGCCCATTTCAGGTGATAAAACGGAAGCTGCATGGCCCGGTGGTCCAAATGGATTTGATTTCTGGATATTGAAATTACATGCGGATGGTACCATCGCCTGGCAAAATACCATCGGAGGAACAAACGACGATTATTTGTATGTAGTTAAAGAAACACCTGATGGTGGCTTTATCTGCGGAGGATATTCTGCAAGTGGCATATCGGGCGATAAAACTGAAGGTTCATTAGGCGGAAAAGATTATTGGGTGCTCAAATTGGATGCACTTGGCAATATTGTTTGGCAGAATACTATAGGTGGGTCTTTAGATGATATTTTATATGATATCGCTTTAACAACTGATGGTGGTTATCTGCTTGGAGGATATTCCTATTCATCCATTTCGGGCGATAAAACGGAAAATAATATGGGCATTGCCTCCACTGATGATTACTGGGTGGTTAAACTGAATGGTGATGGCACTATTGCATGGCAGAACACTATTGGTGGAACATCTCAAGATTATTTGTATAAGGTGTTGGCACTTGCTGATGGCGGATTTTTATTAGGTGGAACATCCTATTCCGGATTGAATGGCGATAAAACGGAAGTATCCATGGGTGGTGCAGATTATTGGATCATAAAGATCAACAGCACCGGTTCTATTGTTTGGCAAAACGGTATCGGTGGCAGCAGTAATGATAATTTCAGGTCCTTTGGATTGACAACAGATGGCGGATTTATTGTAGCGGGGGATTCTAGGTCGCTGGTTAGTGGCGATAAAACAGAGACCAATTTCGACAACGTGACTTTCTATTCAGACTTTTGGATATTGAAACTAAATAGTACCGGTAGTATCGTATGGCAAAACGATATCGGCAGTGATCGCGATGATTATCCGATGGATATTATGCAAACTACGGATGGTGGGTATTTTATTGCAGGCAATTCTGTTTCTGCATTATTGGGTGATAAAACCGAAGGTGTTATTGGCGGTGGAACCATCTTTTATGATTTCTGGGTGATGAAGTTGAATGCTACAGGTAGTATATTATGGCAAAATGTAATTGGCGGAACAAATTATGACGCACCTTATGACGCAGATATTACTGATGATGGTGGTTTTATAGTTGGGGGGCATTCCTATTCCGGTATTTCAGGTGATAAAACTGAAGCAAATATGGGTGCTTCTTATGGTGATTATTGGGTGTTTAAATTGGAAAGCACCTGCACGCCATTACCCGAGGTTTGCAATGGTATGGACGATGACTGCGATGGTCTAATTGATGATGGCATTACACTTTCTATTTCAATTGCAGCAGGTGGGCCTACTTCTTTTTGTCAAGGTAGTAATGTTGTGTTAACTGCAACGCATACAGGAACTTCACTACAGTGGAAAAAGAATGGTGCAAATATTGCAGGCGCCACAGGAACAACTTATACTGCTTTGCAAACGGGGTTATATACCTGCACAACAACAAGTTTGTGTGGAACAACTACATCCGCAGGAATTAATGTAACCATGAATAAAAATCCGAAGGCAACCATTACAGCAGGCGGTACAGCTACTTTTTGCGCCGGTGGAAGTGTTACATTGACAGAGGTGCCTTCAGCAGGATGTACTTACCAATGGTATAAAGGAGCCGCACCCATAGCAGGAGCAACATCAACTACCTACGTGGCAACAACTGCAGGAAGTTACAAATGTCGCGTTACCAAAACGGCAACCGGGTGTTTAAAAAATTCGAATGCTATTTCGGTTTCGGTGCCATGTAAGGAAGGGGAGGAGATCATTGCTGAAGAATTGCAAATAGCTGTTTATCCAAACCCCGCCAACGATGCGGTCACCCTGGTTTTGGATCAAAATCTGACAACTGAAATTTTCGTTACCAATGTTATCGGCGAAACCATTATGAAGTTGCAAGGCGACAGCGAGTTGATAGAAATGGATATTCATCAGTTGGCATCCGGAGTGTATTTTGTGCATGTGGTGCAGAACGGGAAGATGCAAACGGTGTCTTTCTGTAAGAACTAAAATTCGCTCTTTTTCCTTCACGGGAAACCGTGATTTTGCGCTATTTTGGGCTTGAAATTTGACAAATCCAATATGGATTCGCTAGCTTTATCGTAAAATTTACCCCCCATGATTAAAATTTCTACTTTGCAGATCTTAGGTATCTGCATGCTGATAATGCGAATCAGCACAATGACTGCTCAAGTAACCTATCAATGGCAACAAGCGCACGGTGGCTCAGTTAATGACGGGGCCTATTCCATCAACGCAACATCAGATGGCGGATATATCGTTGGTGGTTATAGCTATTCCGGAATTTCCGGCGACAAAACAATGGCCTCATTTGGCGGTGAAGATTATTGGGTACTTAAACTGGATGTCGATGGAAATATTCAATGGCAAAAAGCGTATGGTGGAAGTGGGCTTGACAGGTTGAACAAGGTAGTGCAAATTACTGATGGAGGATATCTCGTTGGCGGATATTCCCAATCAATGATTTCCGGTAATAAAACAGAAAATTCTTATGCCGGCACACAAGATGTATGGGTGCTGAGATTGGATTCCTTAGGAAACATTCTGTGGCAAACATGCCTCGGTGGCAGTGGGATTGATATGCTTGAGGACGTAAATGAAACTGCTGACGGCGGTTGTATTATTGGCGCCTATTCTACAAGCGGAAATAGCGGAGACAAAACCGAAGGTTCGAAAGGCGTATATGATTATTGGATTATTAAACTGAATAGCACCGGGGGCATCATGTGGCAGAATACTATCGGTGGTACAGGATCTGATTATTGTCGAGGCGCACAACAATTGCCTGATGGCGGATATTTTATCAGCGGATATTCAGGTTCGCCAATAAGCTTCGATAAAACTGAAGCATGTGTGGGACCATTTAATAACAATGATGCCTGGATCATGAAACTCGATGCTTCGGGAAATATCATATGGCAGAATGTAATAGGCGGTTCCTCAAATGATAATCTGACGGCAGCTAAATTAACACCTGATAATGGTGCAATACTTGCTCTTTATTCTTCATCGAATATTTCAGGCGATAAATCTGAAAATACCATAGCAGGCGTAACCACAGATGCCGATTATTGGATAGTAAAAGTTGATGCAGCCGGGAATGTAATGTGGGAAAATACAATCGGTGGTATAGATGTTGATCTATGTTACGATGTTACACTTATGTCAGATGGCGGATATGCTTTGGCAGGATACTCCTTATCGCCAATGTCAGGAGATAAAACTACAGGTGTTTATGCATCATCCTTTGATTATTGGATAGTAGGTGTAGACGCACTGGGTAATGTGCTCTGGGATAGAAATTACGGCACCTATCTGGATGATTATTGTTACGGTATTACCACAGGCGCCGATGGTATGTTGGTAGCAGCAGGGGATGCAGAATCAGTGACTACAGGTGATAAAATTGTGACAGGAAACGGATGGAAAGACTTTTGGTTGATTAAACTGCGCAATGTATGTATTCCGACAGATGAAGTATGCAATGATATCGACGACGATTGTGATGGTATTATTGATGAAGGGGTTGTTGAGAATGTATATATCGTCGACCCGGGGATCACAACTGTTTGTCAAGGTACACCTGTGAATATGGCATCTGTATTTACCGCCGGGGTGCCGCAATGGTATAGAAATGGTGTTGCTATACCGGGGGCAATTGGTATCTATTACACAGCTACAGTTTCCGGTAATTACACTTGTGTTACTTCGAGCGATTGCGGCACAGATACCTCAAATGTGGTGCATATAACGGTCAATAAAAATCCTAAAGCAAGTATTTCGGCTGGAGGACCAACCACATTTTGTATGGGTGGAAGTGTTACTCTCACTGAAATGCCATCCGCCGGCTGTACATATCAATGGATGAAGGGAGCATCGTTGGTTGCAGGTGCTACATCCAATGTGTATGTCGCCACCACTACCGGAAATTATAAATGCCTCGTTACAAAGACTGCAACAGGATGCTTCAAAACATCAAATACTATTCCGGTAAATGTTATTTGCAAATTGGATGGCAGTGATAATATTTCAATGTCGGTATTTCCAAATCCAACGCATGATTTAATCATGCTCGAAATTCCTGAAAATGAAATTGTTGATGTATGGATATATGATCAATCAGGTAAACTGTTAACCTCACTGAATGCATTCGAAAGTGGCGATATTTCTGTAGAAAATCTTCCTGCAGGAACTTATCTTGTAAAGGCCACGAATGATTTGCATCAATGGAATGCCTATTTTATAAAACAATAACATTTTAATCCCGAGCAAAGGTCAAAAAAAAGGCCATCATGAATAGTAGTTATGGCCTTTTTATTTTATTCGATTTTTTTTACCTGGCTATGATCACTTTCTGCACAATAGGTTCCTCGTTACTATTGTTAATTACTACCATATAAGTACCCGGAGCTACATCACTCACATCCATAGTGAATTCCTTCGAATTGGTTGTGTAGCTTTTTATCAAAGATCCTTGTAGGTTATATAACTCAACAAATGCATCTATAGTTTCTGCAGGAGAAACAGTTTCAATTGTGATTGAATTTGATGCGGGTATCGGATACACTATAACATCTTCAACATAAGTGTTTTCATCACCTATCCTACAACTGGATGTGCTGAAATTCACAACATCACTCCATTCAGAATTTAAAGCAGGTGTGTTGTCATAAACTGCCTGAACCTGCCATTCATATGCCGTTCCACAAGTTAGTGACTTAATCAGTTTGCTCGTTGTGGTGGTCATTTTGGTAATCCAAACAGTAGCACCAACCGGACGATATCTGAACCGATATTTTATAGCACCCGGCACACTGCTCCATGTCAGATTGGCTTTTGTTGTGGCAACAGTAACTAAACCCGGATTCGGAGCTTGAGCAGTAACAGTTCCGGTCAGGCTACCGGCAACAATATTTGCTTCGGGCGACATGCTTATTGCATAATCCTCGATATTAAGTGAGCCCTCGTCAACACTCAAACGTATCCATCCGGTATATAAATTACCGCCATCTTTTACTTTGAAGGGAATAACCCTGGAATCGGCATGAAACCAAAATCCTCCGGTAAACATGTAAAAATCTTCAGGATTATCGCAATCCCCAAAATAGCTCCAGCTTGAAGCGAAATAACCTTTAACACGCTGAATAAAGAGGTTTTGGTGACTTTGTTCCTCGTTAATAGGTTCAATGAATGAACCGGCAGTAGGATTGGCATGAATCATTTGGCCATTGCTGTAATTGGCAACATTGGCAAAATTTGCAGCATTCCAACCAATACTACACCATCCAATATACTGTGATGATGCTATCTGTACCTGATTGGAACCTAGTGGTATGGCCGCGGCTTGTATGAAACTGCCTACAGCATCCCACCCTGTATAAGTGGTAAAACCCTCCAGTCTGAAACGAAAATCATCCACTCCATCATGATTTAAATCAATATTAGCAATCGAGTAAAACCAACCAAAAGGGTCGCCAGCAGGAATATTGATATCCGGATCAATGTCCTGATACATGGCTGTTTGATTGGAGACATCACCGGAGGCCAAAATGGCTGCGGCAGCAAGACCATACTCTTTTAGTTTCATAAGGAAAATTTTGGGGTTAATAATTTTACTATGTGAAAATAAGAATATTTCGTTATTTTTAGAAAATAAAATATTATCCTTATGAAACTTAGCTGCGCTAATCTTGTGGTTGGTCTATTCATTTTACTTGTTTCATTTCTTACGCCAACTTTACATCTTAATGCTACATCTCCGTCATTGCCGGACGGTAACGACTTGCGTCAATTGACAAGTGCCTCTTTTACGGATCCTGCCAATAATTTCATGGTGAATATTGAAGGGAATGCGTTTAATATTACCCATAAAGAGAATGGATGGTCGCTTGATGCTCGGTTAACCGGAATGTCCAGAGCGAATGCTACTTACCCTATTGAGGTTATGGCGGGAAATGTAAATAATAGTAAAATATTGACATTTCATGATGCTAAAATTGATATTATTTATCAGCTCACTTCCATGGGAATGCGTCAGGATTTTGTGCTGAAGGAGAAACCGGCAGGCGAGGGAGATATTTCTTTACAACTGGCGTTTTCTTCCGCTCAAATTGAATTTTCATGCAACGGGTCTACATTAACCGGTTCATTAAATGAAATTCCTGTTTATGCATATACAGCCCTCAAAGTTTGGGACGCAAATAATGCTCCGCTGGCTGCTTCAATGCAATGGCACGAAGGTGTTCTGTCCCTGATATTGAATGATGATAATGCCGTATATCCCATTACTATCGACCCGGTGAGCATTACACCGAATGCTATTTTAACCGGAAACATGCTCTCATCACAATATGGAAATGATATCGATAATGCCGGCGATGTGAATGGTGATGGTTATGATGATTTAATTGTAGGCTCAATTTTTTATTCCAATGGTCAGTCTTCGGAAGGAGCCGCATACATTTATCTTGGTTCTGCTTCGGGTATATCAACAACACCACAAATTATTCTTGAGTCGAATCAAAACAGTGCCAATTTTGGCAAGGCTGTTGCCGGTGCGGGCGATATCAATAATGATGGTTATGACGATATTGTGATAGGAGCATACAATTACGATAACGGACAAACAAATGAAGGACGTGCTTATATCTATATGGGCTCAGCAAGTGGTATCAGTGCCACGCCTGCGCTTACATTAGAAGTAAATCAGGCGCAATGTAATTTTGGTTCCTCTGTTGCTGCTGCCGGCGATGTAAATAATGATGGATTTGCTGACGTCATTATCGGCGCATATAATTATGACAACGGGCAAACAAATGAAGGCCGCGCGTATGTATACCACGGCTCTGCTACAGGACTAAATGCAACACCCGTTTCTATTATGGAAAGCAATAGCGCACAAGCCTATTTCGGTTGGTCTGTTGGCGGTGATATGGATGTAAATGGTGATGGATTTGACGATGTAATAGTAGGTGCATATAACCAATCTAATGGTCAGGCAAATGAAGGCCTTGCTTATGTATTTCACGGATCTGCCTCAGGAATTATTACAACACCTGCCGCTACACGTGAAATGAATCAGGTAAACGCATTTTTCGGCGAATCTGTGAGTAATGCAGGTGATGTAAATAATGATGGATATGACGATGTGATTATTGGCGCCTATTTATTTGATAATGGTATGTCTACGGAAGGTGCCGCATTTATTTATCATGGATCTCCGACAGGCATCAGTGCAGCTCCCATAACACAATTAGAAGCGAATATTATGTTTGCATACTTTGGATATTCCGTTGATGCTGCAGGTGATATTAATGGTGATGGGTTTGATGATGTTATTGTTGGTGCCTATATTTTTGAATATGATCAACAGGATGAAGGTCGTGCATTTGTTTTTCCGGGTTCTGTAACAGGAGTCAGCGATGTTCCCGATGCGGTTATGGAGCGAAATGAAATAAATGCAAACTTTGGTTATGCTGTATGCGGTGGCGGCGACTTTAATAATGACGGATTTAGTGATGTTGCTGTTAGTGCGCCTAAAAAAGATTTTGCTGTTACTGATGCAGGAGGCGTTTTTGTTTATCACGGCAGTAATTGTACACCACATTTATTATTTGAAGATTTTGACGGCGATGGTTATGGAGCCTTTAATTATCCTATTGTTTCTTGTGATGCCACCGCTGCCGGATATGCTGTGAATAATGACGATTGTGTCGATGACAATGCAGCACAAAATCCTACAACAGTATGGCATCTTGATGCTGATGGTGATGGATATTATATTGATGATCCTGCAGGTATCACACAATGCGAATCTCCCGGAACGGGATATGCTTTTGCCGGTATTCTTGGTGGCGATGACTGTGATGATGCTAACCCTGCCGCAAATCCGGGAGCAACGGAAATGGTAAATGGTGTGGATGATAATTGCGACGGCATTATAGAGCCTTGGGCATGGGAGGGTGCTGTTACCTTAGAGGGAAATCAAACATCTGCTTATTTTGGTTCGGCTGTTTCCTCAGCCGGTGATGTGAATAATGATGGATATGATGATATCATAGTGGCTGCAAATGGTTGGACTGATGTCCAATCGGATGAAGGCGCCATATTTATTTATCATGGCTCTGCAACAGGGGTGTCGCCAACACCAAATACTTCAATTCAAAGTAATTATGCCTTTGCCTATTTTGGGTACTCTGTGGCAGCTGCGGGTGATGTAAATGGCGATGGATATGATGATATTATTGTTGGGGCCACTAATTATGAATTAGGTCAATCAAATGAAGGGGCTGCCTTTATTTACCATGGCTCTGCAACAGGAATTAATACTACTCCCGCCACCATTTTGCAAGCTGATCAGGCCGATGCATTTTTTGGTTATGATGTTGCCGGTAATGCCGACTTGAATAATGATGGTTATGATGATGTAATAGTAAGTGCATATATGTTTGATAATGGACAAACAAATGAAGGTCGGGTATTCATTTATTACGGTTCTCCTTCAGGTGTGAATTCAACACCGGTACTGACATTGGAATCTGATCAACCAAATGCTTATTTCGGTAGATCTATCGCCATAAATGGTGATGTTAATAATGATGGATACGAAGATCTGGTTATTGGGGCTTCACATTATGATAATATTTTGTCCGGAGAGGGTAGGGTGTTTGTGTATCTCGGAACTGCAGCCGGTATTGATCCACTGCAAGTTTCTTATCATGAAAGCAATCAAACTTTGGCATACCTCGGTAGGTCTGTTGCTATGAGTGATGTAAATGGCGACGGCTATGATGATGTGATCGCCGGAGCACATTATTATGACGATACTGAAATTAATGAAGGCGCTATTTTTGTTTTCAATGGATCTGCATCAGGTGTTTCAACCACGGCTGATGACATTATCGAAACAAACCAGGGTGACGCATTTTTAGGTATCAGTCTGGCATCGCTCGATGATATCAATAATGATGGTTATGACGATATTATCACCGGTGCTACAGGGTTTGATGGTGCAGAAGAAGATCAGGGAAAAGCATTTCAATTTAATGGCAGCGCATCCGGATTATCACCTTCACCGGAAGCAGGTGTATTTGAGCGCGCACAATATAAAGCCGACTATGGTGTCGCTGTTGCAAATGCAGGCGATGTGAATGGAGATGGTATAAATGATATTTTAATTGGTGCCGATAAATATGACGCTCCGTCTTCAGATGAAGGAATTGCAATGTTGTTCCTGTCATGCTCAACACAATTTTTTGCAGACGCCGATGGAGATGGCTATGGCGATGATGCTACGCTTGTGAATTCATGTAATGCTCCTCTTGGATATGTATCTATCGGAGGCGATTGCGATGATGACAATGCATCTGTTCATCCGGGAGCAACTGAGATATGCAATGGTATTGACGATAATTGTAATGGAAATATTGATGAAGGGTTTGAATTGTCTATTACTATTGCTGCTTTGGGTGCTACTACATTTTGTGAACCGGGAACGGTCACTTTATCGGCTTCATATACCGGTACAAGTATTCAATGGAAACGCAATGGAACAAATATAGCAGGAGCAACGTCCGCAACATATACTGCAAATCAAAGTGGCACTTATCGCGCAGAAACATCCAATGCATGTGGCTCTGATTTGTCGGAAGGAATTGTTGTAACTGTAAACAAAAAGCCTACAGCCACAATTACAGCGTCAGGCGCAACAACATTCTGCGCGGGAGGTTCTGTTACATTGAACGTTACGCCGGTTGCCGGTTGTAGCTATCAGTGGTATAATGGCGCTACCGCAATTGGCGGTGCAACAGGAACGGCATATGTGGCAACAACTGCGGGAAGTTACAAATGTCGTGTAACCAAAACAGCAACTGGCTGCTATAAAAATTCAAATATCATTGATGTCACAGTTCCTTGTAAGGAAAGCCTTAATAGTGAGTTAGGTTTTAGTGTTTTTCCAAATCCGGCAAATGAACAATTAAATGTTACTGTTTCTGAGGAGATAGATGGCGTTGTGCACATCACAGACCTCGCAGGTAATATTGTCATCGCAACAGAAATGCATACCGGCAATATGGCTATCGATATTTCGATTTTGCCGGCAGGTATGTATATGTTGTTTATACTGCAAGAAAGTAAGCAGCTTGAAACTAAATTCATCAAGCAGTAAATATTCTACTATGAGAAAACTACTCTTTACCTCAGCATTTGTGTGCTTGCATATTGCTTTTTTGCATGCACAAGATTGGAGTTTATTTCCTGCTGATAATCATTCGTATTATCGGAATAATGATATGATCTACACGGTTACACCTGATTCCAACTATGTGTCAGGGGATACTGTCTTCACGCTTTTCCAATTTAGTGATACACCTTTATCAGCAAGTGGATGCACAAATGAAATCGAGGATTATCTATATGCCGGAGGCTCGCTTTTCCTGTTTCCGTATGTTGATTATCTTGCTAAAGTTGGAGACTTGACTGTAATTACTTTTGGTAGCGGTGAATATCAGATGCGGTTTAATACAATGTGTGCTAAAGATGATACTTTTCATCTAGGCGGTAACCTCGATCCGGATCTCTATATAATTTGTAATGATGTGCGAATTGACAATATTTTCGGCACTTTAGATAGCGTTCGTGAATTTCAGGTGTTACATGATAGTGGTTACGATATATCTCTTGAAAACACCTTTATTCTAAGCAAGACCTTTGGATTGCTTTCATTTTATGATTTCAACCAATTACCATATTATGCTATTGCAAGTATGCAGTACTTTGAAATGATTGGGATTGAAGGACCCATCGGAGATAAAGGATTTAAGCCTCCATTCTGGAAGGATTATTTTCCACTGCAGGTTTCAGATGTGCTGATATGGGATAGGCATATTTATAGCCATATTCCTATGTACTATATTGATTATCACCTGTATTATAAAGATTCTGTTATTGCGAGAATGGATTACCCGGATAGTATTGTGTTTTACTTCGATCGTTGGCAGAAGGATACTTCCGGTATCATAACACAATTGCCAACTTATCGTTTAAGGCATAAGCGGTCAGAATTAATCAACATGTTGGAAGGTCCAACCGGCCGATTTAAACATATCGAAGTGACACCCGGATGCTATTATTTTCAACATAATATTTTGAAATCCGATGGATTAAAAATGTTGTTCTCAGGTGATGATACAATTTACTCCTATCAGTATTTTGGAGGTGTCTACGAAATTTATGACGGTTGTTTTGTTGGAGAAACATATGATGTTGGCAAATCATTTACTTTACAAACAGATCATGGACTTGTTGCCGGTTCATATAGTGTAGGCGATGGCAATGATTATATTGTTCTTGCAGGTGGCATTATTAATGGTGAGTCGTTTGGAATTGTTGATTTTGAAACAGTCGATATTGCAAATGACTTAATCCCTACTTTTTCTTTATTTCCTAATCCGGCTTCCGAAGCTGTTAATATTGTACTGCCTGACAATGTGAGTGGTGATATCCGAATATTTAATACGGCAGGCAATTGCATTGTTCATGCGGTGAGTAATATTGGGAAGCTAACATTGGATACAAGTAATTGGCCTTCAGGAATTTACATGGTTCAAGTTGTAACAAATGCCGACTCATCATCCCAGCGATTGATGAAATTTTAGATATACCGTTTTGTATTGATATATGTTAAAGATCATGAGCGGTTGTAACATTCAGATTTTTCGTTCGTTATATGTTTTTAGTTCACTCCAAAACTAACTGACATGGAAACACTGCGTGTTGCTTTCGTTTTAATTGCCTGCACAATTTCTTCAGCCGTCAATGCACAATGGAGTGCCGAAGCTCAATTGGCAGGTTCAAACTTTCTTGGTGCCTCACTGAATCTCAATTACAGTTTGTCGATCTCTGCCAATGGTGATCATAAGCTTACACCAACCATTGGCCTCGGGCTTTCAAGTAATGAATGGATGCCGACATCGCGCATGATCATCCATGCAGGATTGAATTATTCCTACAAGCGATATGGCATTGGTGTTGAGGCTTCCCAATTCGGGCCATTATTTCCAAAAGATGGCGTTGCATATGATAATGAGCTCATCGTTTTTCCAAACATCAATTATTTAATCGTTGATCGCGATATGTGGTATCTCAAGGCTTCGCTTGGGGCATATTTTGCCTTCAGCGAATTGGATGGCATCGATGATAAACCTACACCTACACTTTCTTTCGAAGGCGATGTCATCCCCGGCGCCGGTTTAAGTGTGGGGATCAAATTATTTAAATGACCTTGTGAAAAATGATCTGCAAAAAAAAGGTATTGTCATCACAACAATACCTTTTTTGTATTAAGCCGTTTTCGACTGTTTCTTTTTATTCTTCCAGAAAGGTTTTTTCGATCTGGGTTTTTGACCACCTGCAGACGCGGTTTGCTGCTGCTTCGGTTTTTCAGTGCGAGGTCGATTGCGCTGTGCATGCAATGGCGCATCCGGAGTTGCAATCTCCTTTTTATATTCAGGATGATCGATATGCACGAGAATTGTCTTGCCGATCAATTTTTGAATATCGCGCAGATATGCTCTTTCTTCCTCATCACAGAATGCAATGGCAACACCACTGCTTCCCGCGCGACCTGTTCTACCGATGCGGTGAACATAAGTCTCTGGAATATTAGGCAACTCATAATTGATCACATGTGTCAACTCTTCCACATCAATTCCGCGCGCTGCAATATCGGTAGCTACCAATACCTGCGTTTTACCCGATTTGAAATTGGTTAATGCGCTCTGGCGACTATTCTGTGATTTATTTCCATGAATCGCTTCTGCAGTAAATCCTGCACGCACAAGATCTTTGCAAACTTTGTTGGCACCGTGCTTTGTGCGTGTGAATACCAGGCAACTTTTTATATCCTTCGTTTTCAGGATATGATGCAATAATTGTTTTTTATTTCCCTTGCTCACAAAATACACCGATTGCTCAATCAAGTCAACTGTCGATGAAACAGGTGTTACCGCAACTTTTACGGGGTGATGCAGCAATGAGTCGGCAAGCGCAGTAATCTCTTTCGGCATCGTTGCTGAAAAGAATAATGTCTGCTTTTTCGCAGGCAACTTCGCGATTACTTTTTTCACATCATGAATAAATCCCATGTCCAACATGCGATCTGCTTCATCAAGCACAAATGTTTCAATATGCTGCAAAGAAATAAATCCCTGCTGCATGAGATCCAACAAGCGACCGGGAGTGGCAACCAGAATATCGATGCCGCGTTTAAGTTGCTGAGTTTGTGCATGCTGTGAAACACCACCGAAGATAACGGTGTGATACAGTCCCACATATTTACCATACGCCTCAAAGCTCTCACCGATCTGTATGGCGAGTTCACGGGTAGGAGTGAGGATCAGTGCACGAATTGCGCGAGGATGCTTGTTGTTGGCCGCATGCAATCGCTGTAACACCGGAATAGCAAAGGCTGCAGTTTTACCTGTGCCTGTTTGCGCGCAACCAAGGATGTCTTTTCCCTGAATAGCCGCAGGAATGGATTGTTCCTGAATTGGGGTAGGATTTTCATACCCCTCTTGTTGTAACGCCTTCAATATAGGCGCAATAAGCCCTAATTTGTCAAATGACATAAATAGTTAGAATGTATAAGGATGGAAATCTAACAACGAGTGAAGGACTAAGTCCTACCTGTGTTCGGCGCAGTTATAACGTCTGCCTTATGGATAAAAATGAATGCTGTTCACCCGTTTAAACCTTGTTTTCATCTGAACACTCTTCCGATAACCAAAACGGGAACGCGAGGCAAAGATAGGGAAAAAA
>JAIBBA010000038.1 GCA_019694895.1 Chitinophagales bacterium | reverse complement strand
TTCAGTCACAGATGCGTGCACTTACCGGAAGCAACAGAATATTCTTTAATAAGCCTTACCATCAAAATCCCGCTTTTAAGGACGTCAGCCATGGTGACTTTTCGTTGGAAGACTACAGTCCATTGATTGATGGAGGCGTCATCATTCCCGGTTTTTATGACTTTCAAGGCTCGGTTCCTGATATCGGGGCCATAGAGTCAAATAAATCCTCGGCGGTCTATGAATCTTCCACTCCTCAAAATACATTTACCCTCTATCCGAATCCTACGACAGGTACTGTATACATGAAAGGCCGGAATAACGAAATTCCCGCTTTTGTCCAGGTGTGGAATATCCAGGGTATCAATACGGGCATTGAGTACAATCCCGGGAGTAATAGTATCAGGCTGGGACACCTGCCTCCCGGCATGTATATTGTAGCGATAGGTCAGCAAAATGCCACTATTCTTTACTATAAAATATTGAAGATATAATCAGGCAAGAACCCTCCGGCCTGTCCTGAGGCTTAGATTCAACCGGTAAATGCACCTTTTAGGGGAATAGAAATATCCGCAAAGGGTGGGGCACAACACCCCGGAAGTCATTTCTTCCGAAAAAAAAGCAACGGGATAGCCCACAAAAAAGAAAGGACCTGCCATTCTTATTGGTCAGCATGGCAGGTTCCTTTATACGTGTTCTGCATAGTTTAGGGAGGAGTCTCAAGTTGGCATAATTCATTCCGGTATCGCAGTTTGTTTTTTAAATAGCCGGAACATCATGTCTCGCTGGTAGCCGGTAATGCGATATGTCCATGCCATTTCTGCCGGAAACATACCGGGACAGGGAGTCTCCCCCATGTTTGTACTCAGAAGTCTTAATCTATTTGTTCAGTACATCTTCAATAGCTATGCCCAACGCATCTGCAACTCCTTTGCCATAATCCGGATCTGCTTTGTAGCAATTGGCAATATGCCTTTCCTGAATGAAGCGTTCAGCACCGCCTACTTCGGCAGCAGTATTCTTAAACAACAGCTGCTTCTGTGTGTCATTCATTTTTCTGAATAAATTACCCGGCTGGCTATAGTAATCATCATCGTCTTCCCTGAAGTCATAATGATCGGCATCGCCCTCCAAACTCAAGGCCGGCTCTGTAAATTCCTTTTGCTCCTCCCACTGGTTGTAGCTGTTGGGGAAATAATGCAAGGTGCCGCCTTCGTTTCCGTCCACGCGCATTGCGCCATCTCTGGAGGCATTATGAAACGGACATTGTGGCTTGTTTACCGGTATTTGATAATGGTTGACCCCTAAGCGATAACGCTGGGCATCGCCATACGAAAACAGCCTTGCCTGCAACATTCTGTCCGGAGAAAAACCAATGCCCGGAACCACGTTTGCCGGGTTGAATGCAGCCTGCTCCACATCGGCAAAGTAGTTTTCTGCGTTTCTGTTCAACTCCAAAACACCCACATCAATCAGCGGATAATCTCCATGTGGCCATACTTTGGTCAGGTCAAACGGATTGAAGGGGCATTTTTTAGCCTGGTCCTGCGTCATTACCTGAATTTTCATATTCCACTTAGGGAAGTCACCTCTTTCTATGGCATCGAACAAGTCGCGCTGATGGCTTTCCCGGTCTTTGCCGATTAATTCAGCAGCTTCTTCATTGGATAGGTTCTGAATACCTTGGGCTGTTTTAAAATGAAATTTGACCCAAATCCTTTCATTATCAGCATTTATCAGACTAAACGTATGGCTACCGTATCCATTCATGTTTCGATAGGATTTGGGAATACCTCTTTCACTCATCGTAATGGTAATCTGGTGCAGGGCTTCGGGTAGCAAAGTCCAGAAATCCCAATTGTGGTTGGCACTTCTCAGATTGGTTTTCGGGTCTCTTTTTACTGCCTTATTCAAATCGGGAAATCGGTAAGGATCTCTCAAAAAGAACACGGGTGTATTGTTTCCGGTCAAATCCCAGTTTCCTTCTTCGGTGTAAAACTTCATAGCAAATCCACGAATATCCCGCTCTGCATCAGCGGCCCCTCTTTCTCCTGCTACTGTTGAAAACCGAACAAAGACATCCGTCTTCTTTCCTACTTCCGAAAAGATTTTGGCTTTGGTATATTGGGTAATATCATTGGTCACGGTAAAAGTTCCAAATGCGCCGGAGCCTTTGGCGTGCATTCTTCTTTCGGGGATTACTTCCCGATCGAAATGGGCCAGTTTCTCCAGGAACCAATAGTCTTCCAGGAGCATCGGCCCTCTTTTGCCTGCTGTTTTTACATTTTGGTTTTCTGCAATCGGTCTGCCCGAAACAGAATACAGTTTTTTCTTTTGATCTGCCATAATACTTGCTTTTAAATTATTTTATTTATATCAACTAATATTTTACCATCGAAAGGGTTAGTCACGGGTCTTACAATCTTTTGAACCGTTTTTGCCCCAATTATCAGCGGGGCATCTGATTTTCCAACAGGCATTCATTTGCGCTCTCCCGTCTGGCTGCCATTCTGATTGCCGTTATATTTTTATTTTTTACCAAATCATTATTCCTTTAGATTATCCTGTCGTCAAACCAATACCTTTTGGGTTGCTTCACGCAAAAGAATTCGGGGCCACCCTTTACCTGATCTGCCGCATTATCTGTAGTCAAACGGATTAGATCTGTAAAGGGTTGACGTTGTCAAAGTATTTGCGGAAAACGCAAGATGCTATCCACATTATAGAATGCTTAAAAGGGGTAAATTGTTTGAGCCGGCAGTCATTTTTTCCGGTATTTCCAACATGGGATGTTTCCTGATTGCCTCCCGGAGATTTAATGGATGGCGCGTCCCGGGACAAGGCCACCAGGGATGAATTTTTAGCAAAACGATAGTATCAAATTAAACACTCACCCTTATAAAGCATCAAATAGTAACCGGTTGCTTAACAGATGGCACAATTGGATGGTTTGGCCCCGGGCCCATAATCCTATTATAACTTGTTACTACGACAACGGATGAGACGGTCAGTTGACAAAAGGGCTAAACCGATTCTAGCTTAACAACTAATCGTTGAGAGCAATGCTTCCTTTCACCCAAACAATTGAAGGGGACTAGGTGATATGCCTACATTATTTAGCACATAAAGACATAATTATAAAGTACATTTACACATGAAAAAAGCGGTTCTATTCATTTTATTTTCATGTATGGTCGGAGTTCAGACCTTTGCCTGTTACCATTCATCCGCTGCCACAAAAAACAAGGACCTGTCCCCGGACTCCCTGTATATGTATGTCTTTGTTTCAGAGACTTGTCCTATATGCCAGCATATGACCCTTCAACTCAGGGATTTACTCAAAAAATATCCGGCAGCAAGGTGTACCCTGGTCTTCCCCAACTATACGGTCAGCGATTCAAATAGTGTGGAAAAATTTTTAAATAAATATAAATTGAATTGTAATTTTACCATAGACTATGATCAGAAACTAACCCGTGAATGGGGGGTAACCATTACGCCTGAGGTGCTCATATTTTCAGGAGATCAGGAGTGTATCTATCGCGGCAAGCTAAACAATCAGTTTGCCAGGTTAGGAGAAAGGCGTACTGTAATAACAGAGCATTATGCGGAAGATGCCATTCAATCTTACTTAACCGGTCAACCAATCAAAATAAACAAAACAGAACCTACGGGCTGCTTTATCATAAAATCTTAATCATGAGAAAAATTTTAGTCTTAGCAAGTATTGTGTTTTGCATGCAATATGCACAATCTCAGACAGTTACATTTGCAGAACATGTTGCACCCATCATATACAAGCATTGTACCACATGCCACAGGCAAGGGGAAATAGCGCCATTTCCGCTCACCAGTTATGAGGAGGTAAAAAACAGAGGGGCCTTTATTAAGTATGTCACTCAGATCCAATATATGCCGCCCTGGAAGCCTGATAAAAATATCCGAAAGCTGCAAAATGAAAACTTTCTCAGCGATGAAGAAATCGCAACCCTGGCAGCATGGGTCGACCAGGGAATGCAGCGAGGTGATGTGTCCAAAGAGCCACCGGTACCTGTATTTCCTTCCGGTTCGCAGGTAGGCAACCCGGATATGGTGGTATCTTTTGCCCAATCCTATCTGCATAAAGGGACGGGAATCGATGAGTACAGATATTTTGTATTGCCGACCAACCTCACTGAAGATAAATATCTGGTCGCCCTGGAAGTAAGACCCGGAAATAAAAAAGTAGTTCACCACACATTAGTCTGGGCTGACTCTACCGATATCTCCAGAAATGCGGATGCTGCCACCCCGGAATATGGTTTTGAGGGATCGAGTAATACGAGTGTCGCGCAGATCAACAATCAGTTGCCCGGTTATGTACCCGGCCAAAAACCAATAATATATCAGGATGGTCTGGCTTTTAAAATTCCCAAAGGATCAGACTTGTTGCTGCAGATGCATTATGCGCCTTCAGCGACAGACGAAAAAGACAGCACTTCCATAAATTTATTTTTCAGTAAAGAACCACCGAAACGGCTTGTACAATCATTTGTAATGCTACCTGTTCCGGGGATATTGCAAGGGGATGTATTCATAATTCCCCCGAATCAGGTAAAGACTTTTCATGGCATGATTACGCTGCCCTATGATGTGACGTTGTTGGGTGTGGCACCCCATATGCATCTATTAGGACAGAACTGGCATATCTATTGTGAGTTGCCGGATGGGAAGATACAGGACGCATTAAAGATAAGTGATTGGGACTTTAACTGGCAAGGATCCTACCATTTTACCAAACCGATGATTCTTCCAAGAGGCACGAAACTACATGCCTTCGCAACCTATGACAATACCGTTAACAATCCACATAATCCCAATAATCCTCCGAAAGTAATCTCGTGGGGAGAAAAAACATCAGATGAAATGTACTATCTCCCCCTCATCTTTCTGAATTATCAGCCGGGGGATGAAAACTTAGAGTTCCATGATGTATTATCGAATGATCAAATCAAGTATGATTTTGTGAAGGATAAAATATATCCGGTGTATCCGGCTCCGGCTAAGGATGTAGTTACAATTCCCTTTACGATCTCCAGGCCTCAGCGAATTACCGTAGAAATTACCGATCTGAATGGAAAGGTTTTAATTACAAAATACAATGAAACATTTGCTGGAAACGGGATGTTTAAAGAAGAAATAAACATAAGTAATTTAGTCCCCGGCACCTATATAGCTGTTGTAAAAGCGGGTAGAAACAGGATGACTCAAAAATTCATAAAGCAATAATCGGATCGTTATATTTTCAACTCTTTTTCTACCCTTGGATAATCCGGACTATATTGACCCAAGCATTATCCGCGGATTACACCATTCATCTGTAACTTAACCATGAGTGGAATAATTTGGCCTGTATTTTCAATTTGTGGAGCTTGTTCAATCATCTTAGGTTCAAATATTTATAGAATCCAATGATAGATAAAAAGCGCGAGATTTTAGATAGATCCCGCGGTTTTTATTGGTTCGGGGTTAGAGAAGTTGTCGATTGTAACCTCGGCATCCCCGAATCGCTTAGCTCTCGGGACAAGTATACCAAAAATTTATGGACTATTATATAAATCATCTTGGTATAATCCGGAAGATTTTTGGTGGGCTTTGATATATTCGGGTTAATGTTGGTGGCAGTGATTATTCGTATTTCACAAATTTGCCGTCCTCTACTATTATTTTATACGACATAAATCCCTTACTATATTTTCCTGTAGGTGCCGGGCTACCTGTGTCCAAAAACACTCTGTCTCCTTTTTGGGCGTTATATTTGTTTGTTTTTTCAATTACAATATTTTTAACTCTTTCAATATAATAGCATTGATTAATTTTCCCATTCTCAACAATTAACTTATGTGTCCCTCCTTTATACATGTAAATTCCATCTGGTGCGGGTAAATCATCAATAAAAACTTCTGCTCCAATTGTTTGATTCATTTTTGAGACTATTTTTAAAAGTTTATTGTCTACCGTGTCTCTAAATACTGTTCGTGTTGTGCTACCTACATTGTTTATCCTGGCAATTGCTATTTTGCTTTTTTTAAGAATGTCTGTTGCAATTTCATTGTTTGGGTTTAACTCAATTGCTTTTTCAGAAAAACGAATACTTTCGGAATATTTACTTTCATTATAAAATTCCTTTGCTTTGTCAGAAAGGATTTTACTGTTTTGATCACTATCCAACCCATCAACAATTTGAATTTTAGCAAAAAGCTTTTTCCTTGTCGCAATTACAATTAATGCAATAGATGGCAAAAGGAAAGCAAATAACCCCCAACCAAAAGTTTCTCTGTTTTGTCGTTTGGCAATATTTGAAACCCAACCAGTAATGAATATTCGTAGGATTAGTGAAGCTATCGCTGAAACTACGCGGAATTGTGCATACGATTCACTGTCTTGAAATTCTAAAGGTCCCACAATGGCAAATATTAAAACAATTACCCAAATGATAATACCAATGGCCATCGCATCATCTTCTTTTTTGTATGTTGGGTCATACTTTTGCTGACTAACTAAGCTTGGGGATTTGTTGAAATTAGCTTCGTTGTTATTAACATTTTGTGTAGTATTCAAGGTTTGGCTTATGCCTACTTGATTTTGGGGCCTTAGATTAACCGATTGTTTTGTCCCGCAAAAGGAGCAGAACGTGCTATCATTGTCTATTTGTCTACCACAAGATTTACAAAACATAATTATGAAAAGTGGGTTCGTTTAAAAATACAACCAACGGTTCTCGGCCAAACTCAGACATGGATTTTTACCCGTGAAATTCCTACGTAGAACTGAGCCTTAAATTTATTAAATTTCATTCATTCGAAGCGCAAATCCCCTGCTTACGTATGGATGATATTGTGGCGCCTTCTCCATTCTCTGTGTTTTATTAATTCTTCTTTTAATTTCGGAAGTTCTCTTACAGTGATTGTCCAAATAATACCGAAGGTACAATCGCTATTGACCAATTTCATTGATCTTTACGACTGTACCCTCGGCATCCCAGAACCACGGATTTTTTCACTCCCGGGACAGAGCAGAGCTCTAGCAGCATAGCTATCCGGACAAGTATACCAAAAATTTATGGAATATTATATAAATCATCTTGGTATAATCCGGAAAATTTTTGGCGGGCTTTTGTATATTCGGCTTAATCTTGGCGGTTCGTTGTTTTTATTCTATATTTCTAAAAATTCTGGTAATCCGTAAAATTTAATGTCGCTTATGTTTTTAATGACGATGGGTATTTCGTCTTTTCTACGTTTGCTTAAAGCCATACCTCTGTCTGCTAATTCTGCCCAAGATTCTGTTGAGTTGTATATGCTGTTCATAATTGCTGATTCAAATCGCGCTCTTTCTCTTTTATCAGGAACTTGAGCAACAAAAACCCGGAACGATTTTAATTGGTTTTCTACGGCATTTAAAATTTCTTCCTTTCGATCATTAAATTCGTTACGATGTGTCCTTGCATATGACCAACCATGCCAAATTTCTACTCTTCTGCCCTGTTCTGCTTCATTTACATTAAACACAGTATAGTTACCACTTTTATATTCTAATGTATGTTGTCTAAATCTTTTTTTAGTGGATTTGGTTATTCCTGCGCAATACACCAAATATCCGTCATTATATTGAAATGTCCAAAGATAAATACCTTCTGTGTCAGGAATGGTGTCAAGGTTATTCTGATTTTCGTAGCCTGTCCACGAAAAAGGTCCTTGCCATGCTATTTCTTTAATTTCAAATTTTGAAATGTCTGAATGTTGTATTTCCACTTTTATCTCATCTTTCGTTCAGGTGTCGTTCTACAATGACCGCCAACATCCGGCAAATCAGCTAAGGAGCGGCAATTTTACCATCATGGACGCTACTCGTGAATGTTGTCATGGTCGTCCATGGACCGGGTCCTGGTCGAATCCGTTCTGCACTGCTTTTGGCACTGTTAGCAGAAGTCCTGATTTTTAATATGCTTGAATTAAAACTTCTGTTGGAATATGTAACTTTTCAGCTAGTTTTCTAATCATTTCAAGCGTTAATTTTCGTTTTCTATTTAGAATTTCACTAGCTCTACTTTTCAATCCAATAACTTCGGCTAAATCATTTTGTGAATAATTCAGTTGTTCCATCCTAAATTTAATAGCTTCTATTGGATCAGGAAGGTCAATTGGAAAAAAATCATTTTCATAATTCTCAATTAAAATCCCTAAAATTTCCAATTCGTCACCTTCTTTTGTTCCAGGTTTTGAGTCGAAGATTTGCTCAAGTCTTTCTAAAGCTTGATGATAATCGTGTTCTGTTTTTATTGGTTTTAATTTCATCTTTGTCAAATTTTATTTGCGTCTATTTTATCATATTCAGCGTGAGTTCCAATAAATCGAATCCACATCATTTGATAATTAAAATTTATTTTAACGATTAAACGATAATTATTTCCCTTTATGTTAAAACAAACTCTATTATCTTCTAAAACACTTGCACTTGGATATTCAGACTTTAATTCATTCAGACTTTTCCAAGTTCCTTTATCAGCTTCTTGATACCACGATTTTAATTGTTGTTCACAATCAGAATGTTTTTCCCAAAACTCACGTAATATTTTTTTAGCTATAACTCTCAATTTTAATTCTTTTGACAAAGATAGTAACAGGTTCCCATTTTGGGAAATGTGTTCAATGAAAATTTTGTGCTATGTGTTTTGATAGGATTTCTGGCAACATATGTATATACGCCATATGGCGTATATTTCGCAAATAAAGTTACAACTTTTTGTCATATATCCAATCTACGCTACGGACAGTTTATAATTCTTAATCAGCCCAACTCTAATTTGAATTCTATTCTCTGTTGTCGGACAGTGTGGTTACTTATGCGATTCTATGCAAAATCAATATCCACCTGATAAATCAACATTCGATTTTAATTTTCAGGTCTTTTATTTAATAAGAATCTGCCTTGTCTTAGCCGGGACAAGAATTTATCGGAAGTCTCAGAATAGTATTTTTGTGATTAATGTACTCTTACATTTTAACCATTTTAACAATCCGTGTTTCTCCGGTCAATAAAATTGGACTTTTACGACGGCACATTCTGTATTACGTTTTTATCAAGGAAACAGAAATAAGTTATCTAATTGGCATGACCCATACAACTCTGTTTTATTATTTGCCGGGCGCTGCAAATCTCTTCATTTCATGAATCTAAAAGGGTAATCAGATATACACACCATGGATACATGAAGTGATCTTAAGTACTGTTATTCACATACTGAACTTATTTTTTATGTTTATAAGTTGTAAAACCGATTAGAATATTCTGTTTTTTGCTATCTTTTTTTATATTTGCGGAAGCCCTGATTTCGGGATAAAACCGATTCCTGTTCTTTGATTTCTTACATTTATTTTTTGCACTATTGCCAGAGACAACCACGTTGATTTCGCACGTCATAACCAGAAACCATCATACTCAATATCATCGGAAGAACTTAGGCGCTACCGGCATATTGAATAATTAAAAATCCTTTAAAATTAAAAATACAGTGAAACAATTCTTTACCTGCATTATTTCAATTATCGTATTGAATATTGGTTTATCTCAAGGTACCGTGTTTGAATTTAGCGGACCTGATAGTTATTTCAGCGAGCGTTTGACCGTTGACGGAGATGATATCTACTTTGCCTTTACTTCAGAAAGCCAGTCCATATATTCTACCTATATCGCCAGGTGGAATACATTATCCGAAAAGATAGAATGGTGTAGAAGGCTTACTGTTGACAATAATGTATCCATCAATCCGGTAAAAATCCTGCTCCGCAAAGATGGTACCATCCTCCTGGGAGCATATGACTATTCCTGGAAAGATGGTTTTTCCAACGGGAATATTACATTTATTCTGTTTGATAAAAATGGAAAAACACTTCAAACAAAACGACTGGGAAGTCCCACCGGAGGCATTATGAGAAATCTGTTGGCCGATGATGACGACTCTGTTGTTTTTATAGCTGATAGGACAAATGCCCAGTCTGAATACAAATCACTGGTAGGCAGATTGGACAAGGATCTCAATGTGGTCAACATGCGCGCAGTCTTTAAGGATTATTACACATATGGGCTTGGACTGGATAAAGATAAAGAGGGAAATATATACACAGTAGGACATTCCCGCCCTGCTAATTCTGGTTCTTCAAGAAGTATCGTCACAAAATGGAGTAAAGATCTGGATCATATTTTTACCATCATGCATCTGGACAAAGACCCGAATTCCTCGTTTAATTTCATACATATTGATGATGAAAATCAGATTCACCTGGGCGGTAATTTGAACAACCTTGTAAAATATGTGCGTTTGAATAAGGATTTAAAATATGAATACGGACATGAATTTACCTTTGGCTATCCACGCAATATCTGGAAGGACAAAAATGGTCATACCAATATATTTATTGATGGACCGAATTATTTTGTACGACTCGATAACAAGAATACGGCTCAGCAATTTATTTCGTATGGATCCGTAGGCAATACTTCCGGACAGCAATACATCCCCGGTGAAGAGCGTATATATAACTTTTCATATAAAAATTCAGCAACGGAACCGCAAAACAGGCTTTACATCTCTTCACATACTTACAGTGCAGATAATAAATGTATTTTATTTGACATTTCCCATGATAACAATAAGCCTTTGAGCCTTGATAGTTTTGGAATCACAAATGTTACCATAACGGATGAATCGGCAAAGGCCATCGTACCGGATGATATCATTGTCTCAGATTTTGATCTCACAGTAAAGGAAATATGCAGGGTAGAACAGGCTTCTACGGAGGGGGAGAGAGCTTTGATACCCCTTACCCTGTATCCGAATCCGGCTTTTGATCCTATTTATGTAAAACATGATGACAATATCAGAATAACCAAAGGCGAATTCATCGGTATTAACGGGAATATAATCAACATACCTCATTCGGAGATTCAAAGTAAAACAATTTCAACCGCAGGGCTGATTACAGGAATCTATATATTAAGGCTCTACAGCTCGGATGGCAGGCAGATTATAAACAAAGTAAATATTCTAAAACCTTAGATTCTACGACCAAAAATAAGATCCCGGGTATTTGCCAATTACCTGGATAAAAGATTTTACAAAACCAGTAGTTATGTCTGTCCATTAAAAAAATTAGAATATCTGCTATTTAAGGCATGTGATAAAACAACATTTTTGTATTTTAATTAAAAATCAATACAAAATCTGACATTTTAACAATATTTTGGCCATTATTTTATATATATTTATCACTTTAAACTTATTCCTAAAATAAATTATATACGATGTTGATAAAAATCATTAATGCAGGACTGATATTGTTTGCTGTATTTATGGGATTCAAGCAAGGATGGAACATGTTGACCACAAAGCCCGAAATGCTTGAGTTGTTTGGCAAATGGAATTTTGATAAAAATTTTATAATAATCAATGGAGCCGTAACCATACTTTCAGCCATACTTATACTTTTCCCAAAAACCTTTGTTTGGGGTAATTTCCTGATGGCTCTTGGAATCTTACTGATTATTTGTTTACAATTACAAATCAAGGATCTGAGGGGTGCTGCCATAGAAGTGCCGTTTTTATTGCTCAATCTGATAATAATTTATTTACAACATCCATTAAAAAACAGTTGAATATGAAATTGTATACATTACTTTTATGTTCCTTACTGGCATTAACCGCCTGTGGTCAGACTAAAGAAAAAGATAAAAACGAAAAGATTGTAAATACTCCTAAAACACAAAAAATCATGGACCTGAATAAAATCTCAAATACACAAGTAAAACAGGCAATTGAGGCATTGCAGAATAATGACAAGACTGCCTGGTATTCACACTTTACAGATAATGCTGTATTTTCTGATGATGGAAGAAAATCAGATTTTAAAACCTTCTTTGACAATGCCTTTAGTCACAAAGAGCGATTTTTAGACATTGATAAGGTAGAAAATGACGGTAAGGATATTTATGGAAACTTCTATGCAGGTCAGTGGGGAACATTCAGGGTTTATTTTAAATTTCATCAACAAGCCGATGGCAAATTTAACCGAATAGATATCGGGCAGGCTAATTAACCTGATTTTCTTTCTGTAAATCAATGGACAAATACTCCGGCCTCCTCCACCCGATCTCAACATTCATCCCTTCCGGTGTACCTCAACATTGGGCTGATCTGGGCTGCGGGACCGGTGTGTTTACCCGGATATTGGCGCAATATTTACCGGAATCAAGTAAAATTACGGCAATTGACAAGGTTCTGCAACATTTCCCGGAGACAATGGGAAATTCTATAAATATTGACTTTAGAGTCGGTGATTTTGAAAATGAGTCATTACCACTGCAACATCTTGACGGAATCATGATGGCCAACTCGCTTCATTATGTCAGAGACAAAGAAGCTTTCATCCTTCAAGCAGAAAAATACTTTGCCAAAAATCCCGCCTTTCTGATCATAGAATACAATCGCACCGAAGCCAATCAATGGGTCCCTTATCCTATTCCGTTTGAACAACTGAAGACCTTGTTTTCCCGCCTCGATTACACGCACATTGAAAAAATCGGCGAACAAAAGTCGCTCTATGGTGGCGTGATGTATGCATGTTATGTAAGGAAGGAAGTTGATTGAAAAATATGCCACATCCATGTAATCCGGGTTATCAATTGCAAGATAGTGCCACAAGCAAACCATTCAACCCCACATCACGCAATCATTTACCCGCCCGCCTTCCTGAAATGATCCTTTCCATCTGTCAACCAATCCAGGCTAAAGTTGAGAAAATACATCTTATAAGGCACACTTTCGTCTTCTTCGACATAGACGCCGATGGTTCCATCCGGAAGAATGGTTATGGACGAATAGGCTGACTCGCCCTTACAGATGGTTTTCCTGACCGGCCAGGTCGTTCCTTCATCATAACTTAGCCACATACTCACATTGGTCCGGTTTTTGGCGTTGGGCAAGGTGTGCAGGATCCGGTCTTTATCGTAACCGTCCCTGGTGGATGTATATCTGATGATGTCTGCATCACAGGCATTGCCCCATATTTCATGCCATGTATTCTTTGGACCCCAGGTGACGCCTCTGTCGGTGGATTTAGCCCAAAGCCTGTTGCCGGCAGTCCTGCTGCTCAATAAAATGGTTCCGTCATTCAGCTCCACGACCTTGGCCTCATCACCACCATCGATGGCTTTCTGAGAGACATGCCACGTAGTGCCTTCATCATCCGAATAGACCACGTAATTGTTGAGTTTGTGGTTTTCTTTCGACTCCCGCACAGCTATCACTGCCATGATGCGGCCATCCCGGAGGGTCAGTCCCCTGCCGGAGCCGAAAAACGAAGATTGCCAGTGACGGCGAACAGAATCCGGACAATTGATTCCGTACAACTGACCGGTGATGTCTATTGGGCCGGTCCAGGACTTACCATTGTCGTCGCTGACACTCACGTAGTGGCCCTGTGGCTTTTCTGAGGTAGAGTTCCACAATCCCGGTCCACCGACATACAGTGCCACCAGCTTCCCGGATAATGTCCTGGTGATACAGGCATCGCCGTAACCTTTATACCTGCCCTCACCCTTCGCCACAGTCACCGGTTCGGACCATGTTTTTCCGCCATCCGTACTCCTTTGGGCGATAATATCAATATCTTCCGGTAAGTCAATACTATTGTCCTTCCTCTTGTCGGTCACGATAACCAGAGAATGGTCATCGGCAGTAATGATTGCCGGAATCCGATAATTTTTCGAACCATAATCCCCCGGAGCCAGTACCAGCACTCGCTTTAACAATATCTCACGACTCCCCTCAGGATTGCCGTTGACTATCGGATAATTCCGGTCGTCCACCCTGATTGACTCCAGCGCAACGTCAATTTTATTTCCTTCTCCTGCTTTTGGTGAAACATCCACTGTCAGCCAGAGATGGTTGTCACCCGGAAGGAGGCCCCCCCTTGTCTTCAAAGTCAGTTCAGACCGCCGTATTCGGGCTGTTGCCAGCAGATCACCTGAAGACTTGCCGGGATGGAAGGCATTTACATTGCCTGTATTATAAATCCTGCATTGAGTGATATCCTTCAAATGACTTGTGCCTTTAAAGTTTAAATGCACCTCTGACAAAACCGGCCGGCTACCTTCACTGACGGGAATAACAATGTGCAGGACAGGTTCATCGATATTTCCTCTTCCGGTGTAGTTATTATCCTGAAAGACTTTTACAGAGTCCGGAATAATGGGCATCTGGCCGGACCTTGTCTGAGCCCGGCTTGTGGAAAATCCAAGGCTGAATGCAATTATAAGGAGTAGGACAGACTTCAAATTGACCATAGAGGCAGATATATGTGTTATACTATTCATCCCGATTTTTTACTTTGTTTAGAATAAAAAAAAATAAACATAACAAAAAACAGGGAAATGGGGAAATGAATCGAAGTGTATATTCCGGAATAAGCTGCCCCCCTGATGAGTATTCCGGAGCATGTTGACCCCCTGGCTTGGATATTGGTTGTATTTGGATAAAGGCTATTGCCCGGGCACTTGACATGAGCAAGAACACCGTAAAGTCTTATTTCCGCAGGCTGGAATCGATTGTAAGCAGTGCGTCTTGCCCGATGGATATCGAACAACTCTTAAAGCTGAAGATAATACCGCTGATGTTGATTAAGACCTAACATATCGGAACCCGGATGATTAGACCTCCGGGTATGGTGATGGTTATCTCGCGATCGACATGCGTTGACGCACCAAGATCTATAGCCATAAATTCAGGTTCGGAAGATTCTTCACTATCATCCTTAGATGCCCGGATCTCCTTGGCCCGTCGTAAATAATATCGCAATGTTGATCCTTTTATCCCTGATTTTCGCGCAAAAACATCCTTATCAAGACCGGACTTCGCAAATCGATCCGCCATTTTTTCATACTTAGTCATGATTATTATTTTCCCGCTAAGGTATGACCACAGATGACTTGAAAAAAGATGTAGTTAGACGGTTGCTTACGTAACAACTACACATTACGCTCGGCGCATTGTTATAACCGGCTTATTCAATTATTATATTTATTCGTTTTCCAAGTCCAAATTCAAAAAGTCTGAATAGTGTCGATAATTGAATGTCTGTTTTTCCATTTTCAACCCTCGAAATATAGCTTTTTTTAGCTCCTATTCTATCTGCCAATTCTTCCTGAGTTAAATTTGCTTCCAATCTTTCTTCCTTCAGCAATTCGCCTATTACAAAGGATTTTGCCCTGGCTTCAAATTCCGTTCTTCGTTCAGAACCGATTGGGCCATATTGCTTTGTTAAGTGTTCTTCGAAGGTTGTAATGTTTTTATTACTTTTCATCAAAATATTGTTTTTTAATTGAAATTGCTTTATCTATTTCATTTTCGGGTATTTTTTGAGATTTCTTTGTTAATCCGTTCATTATGACAACAATTTTATCTTCATCATAACAAAAGAATATTCTGTATATGTCAGAACCTTGTTTAATTCTTAAATAAAACAAATTCTTCTCTTTTGTTGATCCAACATATTTGCCTGGTAATTGATTTACATATTGCAACAAATACAGACCAAAATCGATTTTCTCTTTTACTTTTTTCTCCTGTCTTTCAAAGAATTCAAAGAAATAGGTTTTGTAAAAGACCAGTTTCCGGATTTGTTTCATTTTGTAAAGTTAACTAATTGTGGAACAATTTCATAATTATTGTGGAATTTTTTCGAGCTGACGCAACGGTTTTGGACTTGTGGCTGGTCGGGGAATGGAGTATAAAACTGGCAATCCGTAACCGACCGAGCAACTACACGTTATTTGTCTGTATATAACCCGGGAGCAGCTCATGTGTCCGGTTGATAGGAAGGGATAGAATTTTATTGAGTGTATCACCGAGCCATTCATAGGAGTTAATTCCATTAGTTTTGCATGTATAAAAAAAGAAAACATCATAGCGGCTCTGACGGCTCCATCTTTGTTGATCCTTTTATCCCTGCTATTAGGGCAAAAACATCCTTATCAAGACCTGATTTCGTATATCGATCCGCCATCTTTTCATACTTAGTCATGGTTATTATTTTCCTACTAAGGTATGACCACTGATGACTTGAAAAAAGATGTACTTAGACGGTTGCTTACCATAGTTCCGTTTGTTTCTAAAAATCTCTTGAAATATTCTCTCAGTAACTTCTTGTTTTCAAGTATTTAAATATCTGTCTGAATGATACTTGTCATTTAGCTCTTTATATAAACTATTAGAACTATTGATTGTGTCCATTAATTTGCCCGGACAAGTTTATACCTTTCGGCCATGTCGCTAAACCATTCTGCTATAACGATGATTTTATACCTCATATTTATTTTTTTAGTCCCTGTACAATTTTAACTATTAGAATAATAATTAAAATAATTAAAATTATAATACCAAAGGCAGTTAAAATAAGGATAAGTTCCGGCACGCCTAAACCTAGAAAACCTAAAGAAAATAATTTTATCACCATGTGATATATTTTAGTTTAAAAGTTATAAAATTAATATGTCCTGTACGTAGCAACTAGAATAATGTCATAAGTAACTGTCCCAACTATGGTTTTGTCAACCGAAAAGGTTCGATGGATATGTCTTGGCACATTACTGATAAATTCTGCATTCACCACAATCTCCACATTCCCCCCCTAAATATACCCCTTCCCCCCAAATATCCAAAATAAATTCTTCCTATCCGAATTTCAAATATACCGGATATCTATGGTGCCGGCCGGGTGGACGCTGTAAATATATCGACTCAGGGTCCCGGGTATTCAGTTCATCGCCCATAGCGCAGGTCACCACACTTCATTTCCTTTAAAAAGATGGTATAAAAACCAAAATACATGTTGGATGCCTTTCTTGGGTCTGCCTTCGATAAGTCAACCACTCCGGCGGATGGAGACGAAAAAATATTATAATATAATAGTACAAGATAATCCAGGAGTGCGCGTCGATAATTATATTAATCGGACATTATTGTTTTTAAAGTATATTCCGGAGAATTAACCGCCAATTTTCCTGCAACTTTGAAATGGTATGACCGGTCAGAAAAATAATGTTGAGGAAAAGGCTTTTTGCTTTATGCTATTTCAATGAAGCATGAAGGTGAAAAATGTTGCAGGATCTATTTTAATAACTTTGTTGACACACATTGTTGGATAGTCTCCCAATTTTACTTATTATAATTGCTATTTAAGACCTGATAGTTAAATGGAAAAAGTTGATTGAGGTTTTCCCCAATCTACTGCTAATGCAAATCTAATTTCTAAAAGTGACATGCTTGTTTTACTTCAGATTTTCTTTAAAGGACTTTTCCAATCTATCTTATAAATCGGTATGAACCGGAGTTTAGTTTATCATAAATTGAATAAGATATTTTGCGGAGAAAAATCGCTATATTCACCGCGCAAAATGCGGTGAATAATTTGTACATTTACCGCAGCAATCCGAATCAAGATGGCAACATATATTCATCAGCTCAAAAATTGGGCAAATTTTCAATGGAAAGAGCAGGATTTTATTTCACTGTTAAGTGCGGTTAGAAATCTGCAAGGCAAACTTATGGGAAAAGTTGAACTGCTTGGATTTAAGTTAAAAGATGAAGCCAATTTAGAAACATTGATTCAGGATGTTGTTCAGTCTTCTGAAATAGAAGGCGAAATCTTAAATCCTGAACAGGTTCGTTCGTCAATTGCGACAAGGTTAGGCTTGGAAGATTCGGGTTTACAACATTCCGATAGACATGTTGACGGAGTTGTAGAAATGATGCTGGATGCCACGCAAAACAATGATAAAAGATTGAGTGATGAACGATTATTTGGCTGGCACGCTGCACTTTTTCCAACAGGAAGAAGCGGCATGTATAAAATTGAAGTAGCAAAATGGCGTTCTGGCGATATGCAGGTCGTTTCAGGTGGAATGGGCAGAGAAATTGTTCACTACGAAGCGCCCAAAGCCGAATTGTTAGCACAAGAAATGAAACAGTTTATGGATTGGTTTAATTCAGAATCAAATTTAGATCCGATATTGAAAGCTTCCGTTGCTCACCTGTGGTTTGTAACCCTACACCCATTTGATGATGGAAACGGTCGTATTGCCCGTGCAATTACCGATATGCAACTTTCGAAAGCTGACGGAGTAAACCAACGTTTTTACAGTATGTCCGCTCAAATAAAAAATGAAAGAAAGGCGTATTACAAAATACTAGAACACACCCAAAAAAACGATTTAGATATTACACTGTGGATTATTTGGTTTCTTGAATGCTTGAAGAACGCCATACTTTCTTCTCATACCATCATGGATAAAGTGGTTAAGAAGCATCAGTTTTGGGTAAAAAATGCAGGTCTGATTATAAATGAACGGCAGCAAAAAATGCTCCATAAGTTAATGGATAATTTTGAAGGAAACTTAACTACTTCCAAATGGGCAAAAATAACCAAAACCTCGCAAGACTCAGCTTTAAGAGATATAAGCGATCTGGTAAATAAAGGAATTTTGATTAAAGCAAATTCAGGAGGAAGAAGCACTCATTATGTACTGAAATCCGATGTTTAAACTGTGCTAAATTTGAGTTGATTTTTCAGATAATTTATAACCGACCGAGCAACTTTACGTCATTATTCTGAATATATCCCGGGAGCAGTTCATGTATTCGGTTGATCAGGTGAGATGGGATTTTATTGAGGGTATCTACTAGCCATTCACAGGGGTTGATTCCTTATGGTTTGCATGTACAAAAAGTGTGTCGGGCACTGATCTTTATGGCCATAAATTCAGTTTCAGAAGATTATGCATTTTTTTCTTTAGATGCTCTTTTCTTCCTGGCTCTTTGTAAATAGCCTCATTGTGTTGATTACATTGTCCCTACTTTAGGGTGGATATTCCGGAATAAGCTGCCCCCCCCAATTTAGCAGAAAAGAAATCTCAGAAACGAGTTATAATCTTTCAGCATTCTGCCATTCCGGCATAAGGTGACCCCCCTGAAAGGATTTCAATAAGCATGAGGCAAATTCCGGAACATGTTGACCCCCTTTCTTGTGAAATTTCAAAGAAAATGTGGATTGATGAAATGATGCGTTTAGCATTTTGTAACGTGAGCACATTGGATTCCGGAACATGTTGACCCCTCTGGGCAATTTGTGATATCAGAAGAAAGACTGATTCCGGAGCATATTGACCCCCTGTCTTGGATTTTGGTTGTATTTGGTTTAACCAAAATATCACTCCTAAGTGGCCCCCTTTAAACCGGGACCAGTGGCCCCCTTTGAGCGGAATATTTAGAAGTATAAATTTTCGGAAAATATGGTGTAGGATGGTCGGACTATCGCCGTAAACAGGACGTTTGGGTGCTTGCAACGATTTGAGAGTAGAGAATAATCTTTGGCATGAATTTGTCTGTTTTAACATCTAAAAAAACTAATAATATCACACTAAATTTTTCAGGTTGACAGATAAAATAACAACTATTACACGGTAAGCATATTGTAGTAATTCAATCCTGCTGGTTTACCTCTGCCTCTGTCAGGATGATAACATTTATAGCTTTAATGCCTTGTTTCATATACCTTTTTCATTCTAACTATTTGGTCAATGTCATCATTTGTCATAATTTCTTTTTCTCTAAATTCCTTAAGAAGATTTTCGTCCTTAAAATCATACCAAGTTAAATCATAAAAAAACTCTGTTAAGTTGATGTTCATTATTAATTTATCGACCTGAGGGAATTTTACAGAAGCCACTATTTTGTTACTGATTTCCTCAATCCTTCTTTCCTTTATTTCCGTATTACTTATACTTTTCAATTCGTCAGGTTCGTTTTTAATTAGAAATTCTTTTAATTCCTTTTTTAATAAATCCAATGTGTTTAATCTCCCTTCTTCAAGAATCGTTAATAATGATGAATTTAAAGTTTCAGTTTCTTTTTTTAGTTTATTTAATTCCTTAAAAAACTCTTCTTTCTGTTCTATTTTGATAATACTCTTCCCCGGTCTACACTTTATGGGAGTAAGATATCTTTTTCTTAAATCATCCACATTTTCTTTTAATTTTATAAATTTCTGATATTCATTATTCTCGTCAAAATTTTGGAATATTTTAATTCTTGTCTGCAATAGACTTTTTAATTCATCACTATTTATCGGAATGGCTTTGGGGGGCAATTGAATAATTTTATTCTGGATATTTCCACCACTAAACTTCAATTCAACAAATTGTATTTTTGCACTATATGTATTTATTTGCCTTTGTAAATCCGGAGGATTTGGTGGATTTATTTTAAGTTTTTGTTTATTTGATTCATGTTTTTGGTCGTCAAACCTGATTACATTGGATAAAGGTAGTTTATTATTAAATCCTTCTAAGATTTCCTTGAAATGATTACTTGCATCTTCTAATATAACATTATCCTCGAGTTTATCTTTATCGAACAAAGTCGCAAAAAAATATTGTTTTAAAAGTTTAATTGAAACAGGGTCTATTTTGAAAGCATTTGTTCCCCTAGATTTTTCTATAAATATTCTGCTATGCGGAAATAAAAAATACCCAACTATATCAGTTATAACAAATGATATTAAGTTGTCATCTGATTGAAATATTTGAATACCGTTTTCTAATAGTTTGTCGATCCCATCGATATCACCAAACCCATTCCTAATTGATTCTTCAGAGTTGTCAATGACGACATAGATTTTTATATCTGGATTTTGTTGTTTTGCTAAAACTAAGACATCTGCTAATTCAGTATCAATGCTTGGCATGGATAAGAATAAATGTTCAGTCGCCATAAAATTTTCAGCAATAAATTGAGTTAAGTCTATCTTTTTAAATTGTTCAAATTGGTTCATTTAAAATAAATTTTAGCTTTTAAAATCTGTTTCCAAATGTGACACCATTCGATTTAGCGAATGACATTGCAGTATATTCCGGAATGCAGGGCTGACCTTTCTTTACAAAAAATGATGTATGATACCCGACCCGATTGACCACTCCTTCATGCATTGGACCTATATCAGGTAACAAGATTTGCATCGCTTTTCTTTCGCTGGCTAGTCGATTGACTTTAGCGTTTTTATTGTCAAATATTTTTTTAGCCGGGACCTGGAATGTTGCTTGTATTTGTACGGCTTGGCAATGTGTATGGCTGTGAAGGGTTGGCTTATACATTTAGTTCGATTCTTAATGTCTTTAAAACGTTTACTGTCCGTTCGATTTCGCTGCTATGCTCATTTTTGTTGATATCGTTGTGATTGAGCGGATTCAGAACCAAGGTTAGCAAGTTGTCAATTTCGTCTTTCGTGTTTTGTGTCAAGCCACTTGCCAGATTGTGTCTTTTTGTAGCGCTCCAGAATTCGTCTGCTTTCAGTTTGCTTTGGTCTGTCAAAAATTTTACAGTCACCTTGCCAAAACAGAATTGTTTTAAGATGGCTTCAAATGCGGAACGCAAGTAAACCCCTGCTGCTTTGTTGTCGCCTTTGTTGTAATAGGCTTCTGCTGTTTGAATAAAGTAAGTTAAATGGTCGTTGTTACCTGGACCTTTGATTTCTTTAACAACGGGAATAGTAAATCCTTTCTTTGTCCGCCCTGCATAGATTTCAAAGCATCTCCATTTATTGTTTCTGTTGAGATAATTTGTCCGCACAAATTCATACCAGGGTTTGTCGTATGTAGTAATGAAAACCTGGTAATCAGAAAAGTCGGTATTCAGGATTTCTAACAATGGCAGGCGATTGGAAATATCCAGGCCAATAAAAATGTCATCCAGGAAAAGCACTTTGCAGGGAATGCCTTGAATATGTCTTTTAATCATTCCTAAATATATGGAAATAGCGATAGCTGAAAGGCGGGCTTCATTGAGGAAAATATGTGGCTTGGGAATTTCTTTGCCCAGGTATTTTACTTTTGCTCTTACGTGGTTGCGTTCAATTGTATCATACTTGGCATTGGGTCTGGCTTGTGTATAATTCAGTTCTATTTGGATATTATACCCGAATTTATCCAATATAGGTTGAGCAAACTTCATGATGTTTTCAATACTGTTTGCTTCAAACAACTTTCTGAATGCTGTGTTGAATTTGTCAATGGCTTCATCTACTTCCTTTTTCTTGGCGGTGATGTTAAAAGCCTTGCCGGTTTCCCTGCCAATCCCAACTTCCACATCGCCCCAAAGTTCACCTAATTCTTTTGTGCCTGTAATTGCTACGCTTTTGAAATGTTTGAGAACTCCTTTGACTAATAAATCAAACAAATCAATTTCTTTTTCCTTTTTGATATGGTGAATGGACAGCAAATGTTTATAGGTCAGGAAACTTTTAAGCTTGATAGCATCCCGAATGCTGGTATCTCCTGCAGTGTAGGTGTTTTTTGATGACTTGTTTACAGTGTAGGTTGCATCTGAGGCTGCCCCGCTTCGGTCCGGATTGAAAGTAACCTTTATGAATCCTTTGCCTTTTTGGGATTTGGTCAGGAAAATGTTTTCCGTTTCATCATAACTCAATGTTTCGGTTGAAGACTGAAAAAAGTCCTTCAAAGCAAAGTAAAACGAGCTTTTACCGCTTCCATTTTCTCCATAAATGAAGAGGTTCTTGCCATCTACATTAAACTCGTTCAATCCGTAGAACGCTTTGTAATCCCGTATTTCAATTTTTTTAATTTTCATTTACTCTTTATATAGGACGCAGATAACACTGATTGTGCTGATTTTCATTGATTTGATTTACCTAAATCTGTTTAAACTCTGTCTTCAATATTCTATTAATCATCACCTATCACTCATAACTCACTTCAACGCTTCTTTAATAATCCT
>JAIBBA010000150.1 GCA_019694895.1 Chitinophagales bacterium | reverse complement strand
CCACAAAGAAACTCCGGCATTTAATTAAATTGTATTCCCTATTAACGCGCCAGCGTTAAAAGGAATCACACTTGCTAACTTGCTAACCCTCACACTTGCAAACCAAAACAAAAATCTCCATGCAAGTATTAACCTTAATTAGCTAATCTGCTAATTCCCAAATTTGCTAATTACCACACCTTCACCCATGTTTCTTCCAATAAGCCCTTCCATATCCGCAAAAAATCTCCTCACCGGATTTTATTTTTCTGTTTGCTATTAGGCATGGTTTATCGTCATCGTCGAGGCGTATTGATGCATTATTTTTGAATTCTCCATTCGGATACGCTGCTGCATCATTGGCGTATTTGGCAAAACAATCTACCGGCATCGAGTCCATTACTTTTCCTTCCGGAAGAATGACAAAATATTTATCCTTTCCTTTTTCCGCGCGACGAAAGGCTTCATCGTCATCAATGATCTCACCGTCGAAATACGCGATCACTTCATCTTTGTAAATATCAATAGCCGTGTATAGCCCTTTACCTGCTCCTTTGATTTGCGAACGTTTGATGAATAAATAATCTTTTTCCTTTGAAGGGGTTTGCATTTGTTTGAATTATCATGCAAAATTAATCGTGAATCGTGATTCGTGAATGGTGAGTGGGTCAGTGGGTGAGGTTTGGTATATGCTTCGGATTGGGATGCGCGGCGTGAATCGTGAGTCGTGAATCGTGAGTGTGTTTCGGAGGATTTTATAGCTCGCGGGCTTCATCGCCCTATGGTGATTCACGACTCACGATTTGGTAGTGAGTAGTGGGTATTGAGTAGTGAGATCAGGTATCAAGTATCAGGTATCAAGTATCAGGTATCAAGTATCAGGTATCAAGTATCAGGTATCAAGTATCAGGTATCAAGTATCAGGTATTGACAAATTCACTACTCACCACTGACCCACTCACCACTCACCATTCACTATCTTTGCCCTCCAAACCAAAGCGCCCGCGGCTTTGTTAATAGGCATAGATGGACACTTTCTCTTACATTGCGAACGCCGAACCGGCATATATAGAGTCGCTTTACCATAGTTTTCGGACTGATCCTAGCAGTATAGATGGCGAATGGCGCAAATTTTTTGAAGGATTTGATTTCGCTCAAGCTAATTTTTCTTCAAATGGCTCAGCGTCAGTAAGTTCTGAATCGCTGACAGACGAGTTCCGCACCTACGCGCTCATTCTCGCTTATCGTGAAAAGGGGCATCTGGTGGCCACCACCAACCCCCTCAGGCCGCGAAAAGACCGCCATGCCAACCTCAAAACGGAAGATTTTGGGTTTTCTAAAGGCGATATGAGCAAAAAAATGGCATCAGGTTCCCTGGTCGGGATGCAAAATGCCACCCTGGAAGCCATAATTGCCCATTTAGAGGCTTGCTATTGCAATAACCTGGGCTTTGAGTATGATTATATTATCGAACCGGCTGAGAAAAAGTGGTTCGAACAGCAGATAGAATCCCGTGCAGGCAATTTTGGCTTCTCGGCAGAAAAGAAACGCCGCATCCTGTCCAAGCTGAATGAAACTGTTGTTTTTGAGCAGTTTCTGGATAAAAAATACATAGGACAAAAGCGATTTTCCCTCGAAGGTGGTGAAAGCACCATTCCGGCGCTTGACGCCATTATCAATGCAGGTGCAAGTGCAGGCGTTGTGGAGTTCGTATTTGCCATGGCACACCGCGGAAGATTAAATGTGTTGGCAAATATTCTTGGAAAGACATACGAACAGATTTTCAATGAATTTGAAGGCAATGCCATTCCTGATACCACCATGGGTGATGGCGATGTGAAATATCACCTCGGTTATTCATCGCAGGTTACTACCTTGAGTGGAAACACTGTGCATCTTAAGCTCACTCCGAATCCTTCGCATCTTGAAGCAGTAAATCCTGTTTTGCAGGGTTTTGTCCGCGCAAAATCAGATGTATTATATAATGAGGATGAAGACCGTATTCTTCCGATATGCATTCATGGTGATGCAGCTATCGCCGGACAAGGTGTTGTTTACGAGGTGTTGCAGATGAGTAAATTGAATGGATATAAAGTTGGTGGCACCATTCATTTTGTGATCAACAATCAGATCGGTTTTACTACCGATTTTGATGATGCGCGTTCAAGCAATTATTGCACCAGCTATGCAGCTACAGTGCAGGCGCCTGTTATACATGTGAATGGCGATGATGCAGAAGCTGTTGTATTTGCATGCGAATTGGCAGTGGCGTATCGACAAGAATTCAATAAAGATGTATTTGTAGATATGGTGTGTTATCGCAAGCATGGTCACAATGAAGGCGATGATCCTAAATACACGCAACCAACATTATATAAGATCATCGATGCCAAAAAAAATCCGCGCGAAATTTATGTGCAGAAATTATTGGCGAGTGATGCTATCGATCGCGAATTGGCAAATGCCATGGAACAGGAATTTTGGAATGTATTGCAACAGCGTCTCGATGCCGTAAAGCAACATCCGCTTACATATCAATATCAACCACCGGAAGAAGCATGGCGTAAACTGAAAAAGGTGATTGATGTTGAAAAAGATTTCGCTACATCCCCCGAAACAAAAGTGACACACGCACAGTTGCAATCTGTTTTAGATAAATTATTCACTACGCCTGATGGATTTGTCAAATTAAAGAAAATAGAAAAGCTGTTCGAGACAAATAAAAAACTCATCGCAGAAGGGCGTATCGATTGGGCGTTGGGCGAATTGATTGCATACGGAACTATATTGCTTGATGGTAGAGATGTGCGCATGAGCGGTCAGGATGTGCGCAGAGGAACATTCAGTCATCGACATGCTGTATTGCGTGAAGAAAATACCAATGCAGAATATATTCGCTTGAATCATCTGGCAGAAAAACAAGGTAAATTCCGCATCTTCAATTCCTTGCTCAGCGAATTTGGAGTATTGGGATTTGAATTCGGCTATAGCCTCGCTTCACCTGATCATCTCGTGATATGGGAAGCGCAATTCGGCGATTTCAATAATGGGGCACAAACCATCATAGACCAATTCATTGCAGCATCTGTCAGTAAATGGCAACGTATGAGCGGTTTGGTGATGTTGTTGCCACATGGTTATGAAGGTCAGGGTCCTGAACACAGCAGCGCGCGTTTAGAAAGATTTTTGCAGCTCTGTGCAGAAGGAAATATCATTGTAACGAATATCACTACGCCTGCAAATTTCTTCCATGCATTGCGTCGCCAGTTGGCATTCGATTTCCGCAGACCAATGGTAAATATGAGTCCGAAAAGTTTGTTGCGTCACCCGATGGCGCAGTCGCAGGTGACGGAATTAACCGAAGGAAAATTCCAAGAGGTGATCGAGGATAACATCGACCCTAAGCATGTAAAACGCGTTGTGTTGTGCAGTGGTAAATTATATTACGATCTGCTCGACTATCGTCAAAAAAATAATCGCAATGATGTGGCTTTGGTGCGCATCGAGCAATTTTATCCTTTCCCTGAAACACAATTGGAGCGCGTTTTAGCAGCATATTCCGGTGCAGAGGTGTTTTGGGCGCAGGAAGAACCTCGAAATATGGGCGCATGGTATTTTATGCAGGAAATGATGGGCAGGCGTATTTCGGAAGCTATCACACGCAAACCGAGTGCATCACCTGCAACAGGATTTGCAAAAATTCATGCACGAGAGCAACAAGAAATAGTTGAACAAGCTTTTGGAACACTTAATTAATCTTTTCAGATCATGATTATATCATTAAAAGTACCAACAATCGGAGAATCCATCAATGAAGTTACGCTTTCACGCTGGCTGGTAAAGGATGGCGATATTGTTGCGCTTGATCAATCGCTTTGTGAGTTCGAGAGTGATAAAGCTACACTCGAATTTCCTTCTGAAAAATCAGGCAAGATCAAGATCATTGCTCAAGAAGGTGCTGATCTGAAAATTGGCGACGAGATCGCAACACTGGATACCGATTTCGCTGTGGCTGCGGCTGTTAAAACGGAAGCTCCTGTAAAGGAAGAATCACCGGTTGCTCCTCAGGAAGTGAAGAAAGAATTGCATGTAACTCCTTTGGCAGAAAAAATTGCTGAAGAAAATAAGGTTGATGTTTCCAAAGTACCGGGAACAGGCACCGGAGGCAGGATAACCAAAGACGACGTGTTGCGTTTCATAAAAGAAGGTGCTTCGCCGAAAGAGATCATCGCAGCGAGGAAACAAAACAGTCGCAACCAAACTCAGGAAAAAGTAAGCAAACTGCGCAAGACGATTGCGAAAAGATTAGTTGCTGTTAAAAATGAGACAGCCATGCTCACTACATTCAATGAAGTGGATATGAGTGCTGTAATGGCCGTGCGAGAAAAGTATAAAGCTGCATTCGAAAAGAAATATGGTGTTGGATTGGGCTTCATGAGTTTCTTTGTGCGTGCCTGTTGCAATGCTTTGCAGGAGTTTCCGGCAGTAAATGCGTATTTCAACGAAGAGCAGGTGACATTCAACGATTTTTGCGATATCTCTATAGCTGTTTCAACGCCAAAAGGATTAGTAGTGCCTGTATTGCGCAATGCCGAATCTATGAGTATGGCAGAGGTGGAATTAAAAATAAAAGAACTCGCCACAAAAGGACGTGAAGGTACACTCGCGTTGGAAGAAATGCAGGGAGGTTCTTTCACCATTACCAATGGCGGTGTATTTGGATCATTGATGAGTACACCAATTATCAATGCTCCGCAAAGTGCTATTTTGGGTATGCATAAAATTCAGGAGCGACCCATTGCATTTAATGGACAAGTGGTCATTCGTCCCATGATGTATCTCGCCCTCAGCTACGATCACCGCATCATCGACGGCAAAGAAAGTGTAAGCTTCTTAGTTCGCGTGAAGGAGCAGCTTGAAAAGCCTGAGCAACTATTGTTTGGGATGGATCCGGTGGGGTTGTTGTTGGAGATGTGAGGTAAGGAACAGGATCAGATTCAGGTGTATAAGTTAGATTTACTTATATATGAGTGCAAGGTAACTATTTCCATTGGTGAAATTCTCAGGTGGTCTGCATCAGTTAGGGTCGCCACTATTTTCAAGATGTCATACTTAAATGGATTAACGGTTTTCCGTGAATATGTATTACAATGAGAGAAAATTAACATTAATCTTTTGGAAGTTATGATTTACATGGATAAATTCGTTTATCTCATTGAACCCTAAAACGCAAAAATCATGAATTCACAATTTACCCCCCCCAATTTAAATTAACATTTACATTCATTAACTTGTTGATTTCCACCTTACTGTGTATTTCATTTGTATCTGTTGACGGGCAAGTAATGACCGGCCCGGGTGTTCAATGGATGGCAGAGCACTGGTATGATGATAATGGGACCATCATTCAGGATGATTCAGGTGAAGATTGGTATTATGATATAAAACCCTATTTTGATGAAACCGACAACTTTGTAGGATATGTCGCTGCAGGGTTTAGTGATATTGTAAATGAAACTTTGCCTGGTGCGGAATGTCTGAGTTGTGGGGAGAATGAAGTGTTGTGTTACTTTTTTGAGACCGAAGCACATCAGATGGGTTGCTCTAGACCTAAATTGGCAGAAATGGATTTACTTGGCGATGTAGAATGGTACTATTTATATGGCCCCGAAAACTCAAAAGGTCATTTAAGATCAGTAGTGCAGACTGAATCAGGGTATGTAGCAGTAGGTCAGCTTAAATTCGAAGGGGGAGAAGGTATTCCATATAACTATGAAATTGGAAGTACCGGAGAGGAATTAACTTTATGTACTGAACCAGAGTTAGATGGAAAACCTTATACGGTATTATATTTGGTTCAAACAGATATGGAGGGTGAAGACCCAATAGAGCGCGTGTATGGTTGGGCCTCACCGGAAGACGCGGGATTATATACTTCGGAGGGTTATCAAATTCTGGAGGATATTGATGGTAGCGGTTATTTGATCATTGGTATTACCGAAGTGGATATTGAACGTGTGGATGCCCCGTCCGGATTTTTAACAAGGGCGTGGGTGATTAAAGTTGATGAAGATCTTGAAATTGAATGGCAACAAACGTATGAATTATCGCTGCCAACTTCTGTTGATCCTGTTCCGTGGAGTACTGCATATTGTGGAATTGAAATTGGTGATTACTATTATGTGGGATGTACACAAGCATCTGAAAACGACTTTGATGAGAGTCTTATTCACATTTTGAAACTGGATAAATCAGACGGAGATTTGGTTACTGATTACCGAATTGACGACAGTCGTGATCCGGATTGCCAAACACCATTAACCGGCTATTCAATAGCGCACAATCGCGCATTTGAGATCATTGAGAATGCTGGCGACCTTTTAGTAGCTTCAATTACCCAACGCAATAAATATTGGGGCGCCACAGAAGTGAAAGGCATGGCAACAGTGTATAGAATTGACCTTGATGCCACGCCAACATGGTCATTAGATGTTATTCCTGTAACTGAATCCGGCACTTTTGATTTAAAAACCGGCATTACGAATACATCAGATGGAGGCTTTGCAGTTACCACAACTGTCCATGCTGGAGATTTGGATTTATCACCTATCCCATATCCAAAGGATTATGTTGAGGGCGAAACTTGTTACTTCAACTATGAATCAGGTGACAAGGTTAATCTTGCGTATTGGAACGCTGATACCTATGTAGCAAAGTTTGATGCATCAGATGAAATGGAATGGGAACAAACTTATCCTACTACTACAGAGCCTTATGACGAGTTTGTTATGTTTCCGGATGATATCAAGCGGATGGAGTGCGTATATCATATTGTTGAAGCCCCTGATGGTGGTTTAGTAGTTGCCGGAAACAATTCTAAGAATTTTGATGATGATTTAGTAATAAAACTGTATAGCGACTGTAACCGAAATGTTTCCTATTATACCGGATCCGGTGACATTAATACTGAAGGAATCTCGTTAATAGGTACGGATGAAACATGGGACTCAAACATCAAAGTTCGAGGCATTATCGAAATACAAGATGACGCCACATTAACCATAACCAATGAAGCTGTCATTCAAT
>JAIBBA010000149.1 GCA_019694895.1 Chitinophagales bacterium | reverse complement strand
TTACCTCTCCATTTTATTGGAATGGAACTGACAATATTGTAATTGAAGTATGTTTTAATAACTCAGCATGGGCAGCAGGTTGTACAGTTACCGGCGATATGAACGTTGGATATCAGTCGGCTGTCGGGTATTACGCCGATATCGCAGCTGCAGGATTGTGTTCAGATAATACTACCTATTTTACAGATGATCTTCCGCAATTGCGCGTCATTGGCGATGTGCCTACACCTACTGCAGGAACAGGTTCTTATATTCAATTCAGTGATGCCGTTGTAATTGGTAATCCAACATTATTTTATGGTGGTGATTATAATGGCCCGGGAACATTAACAGTGCTCGGTGCCTATGATGATAATACCTTGATCTCTGATTATGTGTTTGATGAATATTTCGATGGAAAAATATCTGTCGAGGATATTAAAAAACATGATAATTATAAGCGATACTCTATTTCGGAGATGAGTGAATTTGTTGAAAAATATCGCCATCTCCCTACCATTGAAGGACGAGATGCATGGGAGGAAAAAGGCGGTTTCTCACTCGGAGAATTGCTTACACAACTATGGGTAACGGCAGAAAATCAGGCTATTTATATTTCTGAATTAAATACCGATTTGAAATTGGTTGAACAGGATATCATCAATAATCAGGATAATATTCGCGCTTCATACAATCAAGCTTTAAATCGCATTAATTCCGATGCATTATTGTCGGAAGAAGTAAAAGCAATGGCCGTTCAATCCATCAACGATAGATTGCGCTTGCTCGAATTATTAATTAACGCACACAAACCATAACGCTCACCGTGAAAAGACACATACTCATATCATCTATGTGCCTGTTGACAGCGATCAATATGCACGGGCAATTATACGTATTGGGCAATGGCACAAACAAAGAAGTGTATGTCGACGGCACCCTCGTTGGCGAACCGGCTTTGTATATTAATGGATATCTGAACAATAATGGTGGCGAAGTATATAACGATGCCGGTGAAATAGAACTTACCGGCAACTGGGAAAATTATCCCGGCGTTGCAGGCTCCTATGAATCTAATGGTATCGAACGCTTTACCGGCGCTGTGAATCAGATCGTAAAAGGAACCATGAACGGTACCACAGGTAATATCAACCAATTTTATAACCTACGTGTCGATAAAACTGCTGCTGGACAATTTGTTTCGCTACAAACAAATGCAAATGTCAATCCTTCAGGCACTGTAAACTTTGAATCTAACGGAATAATTCGCACAGATATCAGTTCACATGGAAATAACGGTTCTCTGTATGCTTATGAATTATATGTGCGCAATACGGCAGTAGCTTCCATGATTGGTTATGCTACCTCAGGAACAAATAAATATATCGAAGGTCGCCTGCGTCGTCAGGTGAGTGGCTCAGGAGATTATTATTTCCCGATTGGCATCCAGTCGACATTTTTAGATGGTGAAGAACCTTTTCATATCAACTTTGCCAGCGCTCCGGCAGCAAATATCCTGTCGTATGTGCAGCCCGGTACGATTGATCTGTTAGGAACAGTCATGTTTTGCGACGTGGGAACAGACCCTGATCCGGCTTTGGGAACTACCATTCTAGATAACCCCGGATCACCTCCGGATGGTATCCTCGACCGACTGGAAACAAACTGTCAGTATTCTGTTGAATGGGTCGCTACGGCAAGCTTAGCGGGTCCTTATGATTATACGATCACAGTTGAACCCGGTTCTGTGTTGCAGGCTGAATGTCCATTCTATTCTGCTACCTGGTTGGGTGAATTGAAATTTACAGCGAAAGACGGAATTCCAAATAATGCAGCATTGGCATCCCCTGCACCATTTTTCACACCGGGCTATATGACATGCCCGAACTTGTTTACGATTGCGGGTTTATCCAGCTTTTCCGTATTCCGTGTGCATGGTATTACTGATGGTGCTTTGGTTGTTTTACCTATCGAATTATTGGATTTTACCGGACAGACAGAATCGCTCGGCAATAGATTGTTCTGGACTACTGAAAATGAAACTAACAACGATTATTTTGTGGTAGAAAGTTCTGCCGATGCGGCTAGTTTCAAACAAATCGGAATCGTTGATGGAGCAGGAACTTCTACTAATCGGTTGTCTTACAATTTCCTTGATGAGCATCCTGTGGCGAATACCACTTATTATCGTCTGCGCACCGTAGATTTTGCCGGTGCAATAGGTTATAGTAATACGATCTCATTAACACGCATGTCAAATGAGCAGTTAAGTGTTTCACCTGTGCCATCAATGAGTTCAGTTACCGTTGTTTTTGCAGCTGATGCATCACAAGAGGCTATATTTACTATCACCGGTATGGATGGCAAGGTAATGCTCAATAAGAAGTGGAATCTCAAACCGGGCCAAAATGAGCAGTCTGTCGACATCACTTCATGGATGCCGGGCACCTATGTTGTTCAGGTTGATGGCGTCAATGCTCCATTGCGCACTAAATTGATCAAACAATAAGCTGTCGAAGGCGCTTTACAGTATCCTTACAAGTCAGTAATGGTTACAATCTATATCTTTACCACCGGATATGGTAAGTGAGATATTATTGATATTGCTGTTAGTCTTGATAAACGGATTACTCGCCATGAGCGAAATTGCCATGGTGAGTGTTAAGAAAGTTCGCCTGGAATCGGCGGCTAAAAGAGGCGATATTGCCGCTAAACGAGCGCTACAACTACATAATGAACCGGCTAAATTTCTCAGCACCGTTCAGATTGGGATAACCCTCATCAGCATTTTAACGGGTATTTTTTCAGGCGCAACAATCAAATTGGCGTTGGCAGAGGACCTTGCCAAAATTCCCGTTATTGAACCATACGCAGATACTACGGCATTGGTTATAGTAGTAATTGCCATTACGGCATTATCATTGATTGTGGGGGAGCTGGTGCCAAAACGAATAGGCATGCGATTCCCCGAACCAATTGCAAAGGCGGTTGCCGGACCGATGTTACTGTTATCGGCAATTACAAAACCTTTTGTTTGGCTGCTGACAAAAGCCAGTGATGGAATTATCAGAATTCTGCGCCTAAAGGCTTCGAGTGAAGATCAGGTGACTGAGGAAGAAATTAAAGCCATCATTCAGGAAGGAACGCAAACAGGGGCAATCGACGAAATAGAGCAGGATATAGTGGAGCGCGTTTTTCACCTGGGCGACAGGCGTATTGCCAGCCTCATGACCCATCGCAATGATATTATCTGGCTTGATGTAAGTGAACCCATCGAAAGGGTTTACGAGGATATTCAAAGTGAGGTGCATAGTATTTATCCGGTTTGTGATGGAGAGTTCGATAAGGTTGTAGGTATCGTGTATATTAAAGACTTGTTTATTGCAAGAACCAAGAAAGAGATTACAAGCCTGCGCGATCTTATTAAACCGGTATTGTTTCTTCCTGAAAATAATACGGCTTATGATGTGCTTGCTAAATTCAAGGAATCGAAAATTCATTATGCATTGGTGGTTGACGAATATGGATCGTCGCAGGGACTTGTTACCATCAATGATATCCTCGAAGCACTGGTAGGTGAATTTGATGAATTGAATCTTCCTGATTATTCAATAATCGAAAGAGAAGATGGTTCTTATCTTGTTGATGCGGCTCTTCCTTTTTACGACTTCTTGAAATATTTCGACATGGAAGAGGAATTCGAAATGCTGGATGAATTAGAGTATAATACGTTGGCAGGATTTATTCTTCATCAATTGGAACATATTCCTAAAGAAGGCGAACGCCTCGATTGGAAGCAATATGAATTTGAAATTGTAGATATGGATGCCACACGCATCGATAAGGTAATGTTTACCCTCAAATAATTTTCATGATTCTGATAGCCGATAGCGGATCTTCCAAAACAGATTGGGCCTTGCTGCATCCGGTGAACGGCGACGTGCTTCCATTGACTACAAAGGGATTGAATCCGATTGTGCTTCCGGTCGACGCGTTAATAAGTATCATGTCCGCAAATGAGCACTTATTGGAATGTGCTACGGATGTCAGCGCTGTTTATTTTTATGGCGCTGGATGTACAGGTGATGTATCAATTGGAAATATGCATGCAGCATTGGCAAGTATATTCAAATCCGCCAAAATTGCCGTGTTCTCCGATATGACCGGTGCCGTGCATGCTGTTGCAGATAATAAACCTTGTATTGTTTCAATTTTAGGTACTGGTGCAAATAGTTGTTTGTTTAACGGTAAATCTATTTCAGGTAATGATTTCAGCCTGGGTTATGTGCTGGGCGATGAGGGTTCAGGCACATGGTTTGGCAAGCGTTTAATTCGTGATCACTGGTACTGTTGGATGCCGGAAAGCATTGCTGCGGAGTTTGAAAAACAATATGCATTAACAAGAGAAGAAATATTAAAACAAACATATCGCTCTCCGGCACCAAATGCATGGCTGGCTTCGTTTGCACCATTTATTGTGCAACACAGGCAACATGAATATATGCAGGAAGTGATTTTCGAAGGGTTAACGGATTTCTTTGATGCCTACATCAACAGGTTTGAAAACTCAAATGCCTTGCCGCTACATTTTATCGGCAGCCTGTCATGCGCACTGGAACCTGAAATAAGAAATGTGGCTGAAGAAAATGCACTTTCTTGCGGCAAATTCATCCAGTCGCCGATCAGTGGATTAATACAATTTTACCAATCATCTCATTAATCTTTGTTATGATTCCATCAGAAAGTTTCAGAGATAGTATAATTTATAAAGCGCTTACCGATGATGCCGAACGCTTGAAACAAATGCACCTCAGGCAATTGTTTCAAGATGAAGAACGCTTCGCTTCCATGTCCATTTTTTGGGATGAGCTGTTATTTGATTTTTCTAAAAACAGAATCGACAGTAAAGCATGGAAAAATTTACATCGCTTAGCCGAGGAAATGCAGCTTACCGAAGCTTTTGAAGGTATGCTTCGCGGAGATAAAATAAATGTAACTGAGGGTCGACCGGTATTGCATACTGCATTACGCAATTTTTCTGACAGCGAAGTATTGGTGAACGGAAAAGACGTTATGCCTGATGTGCGAGAGGTGTTGCAAAAAATGAAAATCTTTTCAGATCAGATTATTTCGGGTGAAAAGAGGGGATATACCGGTAAACAATTTACAGATGTAGTAAATATTGGTATCGGTGGCTCAGATCTTGGTCCGGTAATGGTTTGCGAAGCACTAAAACATTATCATGTTCCGCATCTTAAAGTGCATTTCGTTTCAAACGTCGATGGATCACATATTACAGAGACAATAAAAAATCTGAATCCTGAAACAACCTTGTTTCTTATTGCCTCCAAAACTTTTACTACACAAGAAACCATGGCCAATGCGCATACCGCAAAGCAATGGTTCCTGCATACTGCACAACATGAGCAACATGTGGCTGCACATTTTGTTGCCCTGTCGACTGCGGAAAAAGAAGTTACTGCATTCGGAATCGACAGAGAAAATATGTTTGTTTTTTGGGATTGGGTAGGAGGGAGGTATTCACTCTGGTCGGCTATCGGTTTGTCGATTTGTCTTGCCATCGGTTATGAGTTGTTTGAAGATTTATTGTATGGTGCTCATCAGGTCGACAATCTTACGAAGTCAGTAGAACCGGAGCATAATATTCCGTTGACCATGGCCTTATTGGGTGTTTGGTATAACGAATGGTTTGATGCACATACCCATGCGGTGATTCCTTACGATCAATACCTGCATCGCTTCACGGCATTTTTGCAACAGGCGGACATGGAGAGCAATGGCAAATCGGTTCAACGCAACGGTAAGCGTGTGGATTATGCTACGGGACCTGTGGTGTGGGGTGAACCAGGGACGAATGGCCAACATGCTTTTTTTCAACTCATGCATCAAGGCACACAATTAATCCCGGCCGATTTTATTGTTGCTGCAACGCCTTTGCATAACATCATGGAACAGCATCATATGTTGCTGAGTAATTGCCTGGCACAAACAGAAGCATTGATGAATGGTAAAACCGAAGAAGAAGTGCGTACTGAGCTTCGTCAGAAAGGGATGGATAATGAAACCATCAATAAGCATTTACCATATCGTGTGTTTGAAGGCAACAGGCCTACTAATACAATTGTGATTGATCAACTTACGCCATATAATTTAGGTAGGTTGATTGCGATTTATGAACACAAAATATTTTATCAGGGTATATTGTGGAATGTGTTCAGTTTCGATCAATGGGGAGTGGAGCTTGGAAAAAAATTAGCTGCTGAAATATTACCTGAGTGGACAAGCAAAGAAACATTGCGCCACCACGATTCAAGTACCGGCGGACTTATTCAGTATATCAGAAATTTGTTGGGTTAATAAGTGTAAATGCCTGCAGAATCAATTCGCCATCAAATCGTGAATCGTGAGTAGTGAATCGTGAGTCGTGAATCGTGGATCGTGAGTGGTGAGTTTTTTTAAATACCCGATACCAAAAACACATCACAAGCATGCATTAGTCTAGCTACTAGATACCCGCCAGAGGCGAGGCGTGCCTGGCTCTAGATACTAATATCGTGAATCGTGATTCGTGATTCGTGAGTCGTGAATCGTAAGTCGTGAATTTTTTTACCTGATACCTGATACCTGATACTTGATACTTGATACCTGATACCTGATACTTGATACCTGATACCTGATACTTGATACCTGATACCTGATACCTGATACTTGATACCTGATACTTGATACCTGATACCTGATACTTGATACTTGATACCTGATACTTGATACCTGATACCAAGTCTAGATACTGAAAGAGGTTTAGCAGCTGGGTTTCGCGCAAAGACGCAAAGTAGCAAAGCCGCAAAGAATTTCACTCACCCACCCGCCTACTCGGCGAGGTAAACTCACCCACCCGCCTACTCGGCGAGGTAAACTCACCCACCCGCCTACTCGGCGAGGTAAACTCACCCACCCGCCTACTCGGCGAGGTAAACTCACCCACCCGCCTACTCGGCGAGGTAAACTCACTCACTCACCACTCACATTTCCTCTCTCCTTTCTCCTTTCTCCTTTTTCCTTCCCTCA
>JAIBBA010000148.1 GCA_019694895.1 Chitinophagales bacterium | reverse complement strand
AAAAAAAATGGAAAGCTACCGAGAACATGGGTTAAATCGACCAAGTTCTAGCCTACTCGAAATGCCACTTCCCTAAACAGAAGTGGCATTTCACATTAAAAAATGGTCAATTCGCACAAAATTATTTGGATTTCCCAAAAAAATATATTACATTCGAATTTGTAATTCCTTAATTGATTTACGATTTTCTATGAATTTCTTTTTAAATACTAATTGAAATAAGATTTAAGATTATAAACATAGATTGTATAAAATGGTAAAAATCACAGTTTCCCGTCAGAACATATTTCAAAGTTATTTTTACATTGGCTATAATTTTTTTAAACTTTTTCTAATAAGAATTTACTTTGTAAACGAAATCAACATTTATGTGGAAAAAAACATTTATAAATAGAACAATTCCCCTGAGGTGTTTGGCGTATTTTAAACTTTTTATATTGCCTTCAATTGCCGTAGCTCAAAGTGAACCTCAATGGCAAATGCCATTCACTTTTGAAGATGCAACTGGCGCAAGAGATACAATTTATATTGGGTATGATCCATCTGCCCAACCTTATAACTTTTTTGACGAAGAATTTGAAGACTATATATGGATCGATACATCAAAATTCAACGTGATAATTGAACAATCATCTCCATCCACCGGACTATTTAATTATGATTCTTGCAAGATTCGTGAAGTTGTTGGAGATGCGAATTTTGGATCTTTTGTAACATTTATTAACGGACAAATGCCCATTACAATGACTTGGGATATGAGTTTAATGTATAGTGATCAGCTACCTTTTCCAGACCTTTTCCCGCTACCCAATGCGATCGCTTTTGTTTATTGTGGTGCAGGTGAGCCAGGGTATATAAACTGTCCATCAGCTTTTGATGATGATCCTTTAACAATTACGGACCAGCCAAATATTAATTATGATTATCCGATAAATAGTCCTCATTTATTTGATGGCTCAGGCACCGCCCCTTTTTATGATGAACCGGAAGAAGTGCTAAGTGGTTTTTTAATTTTATTTTTCCCATACGACACTCATACAGAAACTATTTCAATTGATGGATTAAGGAGAATAAAAATATTTCCCAACCCATTTGATGAATACATAAATATTCAAAGCCAGTATATCATTAATTCAATTTCTATTACAAATATTTTTGGAGAAATAATTTACAATCGCAAAATCAATAATTACAATGCGCTTATTTTGGCATCCGCTTTGCCTAAGGGCGTCTATTATCTTAATATTGCCTTGGATGAACAAAATATTACACAAACAGTTGTAAAACCTTAAAATATTTATTATGAAAAAATGACCCTTACGTTTGTGTAGATGCAGCAGGAATATTCTGTCATCGAGTAGGCGCATTGATACTTGATGGTTCAAGTATTCGAGATAATACTGATGTTGTGGAAGCTCGAGCTACCAATATATTTGTTAGAAATTCCGCGGAAATCAAAAACAATACAAATGGTATTTACATGATGAGCAGTCATGATGGAACCACCAATCCAGCCAGTATGTAACGTTTGGTAGTTGGCGATGAGGGATGTGGTTGGATAATAAACAACTACACTGGTGTACTTGCTGAAGATATTTTCCTTGATATAGATCAGCAAATTCACGCCAATGCTTCAGGGGATCCATTTGATATTCATCCAAATAGGTTTGATGGTAACACGTGGAAAGCTTTTGAAATCTGTTATGACTATTATGGTGTCGATGATGTGTCTGACCCAATACCAGCTAATCACAACTATTGGACTGGTGGAACAGCCCCATCAGCAGGCAATTATGACATTGGTTTCAATCCAATATGTTCAGGAATCGATCTTGATGCCACAGTATATTATCCTACTCAGCCTGCAAATTGTGATTGCCTTGATGAGGATTGTAATACTGAGAATACGGAAGAGAATATTCAGTTAAGATTGTCTGAAACCTCTTGTAATTACCTGATAAATAAAAATGGAGGTGGAAGAATTTCTATTGCCAATCAATATCGTGATGGTTACTTACTTTTCACTGCAGGAGATTACAACTATGCATACCAGAAATTCAATTGGCTCAGGAATCGTGTGGAATCTGAGTATACAAACGGTTTACCTGATGGAGTATGCAAACAGTTATATATCTCCTCGATTACTCTGAAAGAAATATCGGATATTCTTGCTACCGTGTATTGCCAATATCCGTTCTGGATTGATGATCGTGAAGCTGTGTATGATATAAATTATGGCACGCAATTCCTCATTTTCCCTAACCCTGCTAGAACAATCGTTACCCTTGGCTCATTGAATGGCTTGTCAGCGAACTATAGGATTTTTTCCTTATCCGGTGAACAAATGAGTGAAGGTGTTATGGAAGGCAGTGTGACACTGGATATTGCTAATTATCCAAAAGGTGTATATATGGCCATTTTTTCAGATACTACTGGCAATATTATTGAAACACAGAAGATCATCCTTCAATAAAATAGCTACTATAACCCGTTACATTTTACTTAGCTGACACTAAAAGGCCCTTTCGATTATCGAGAGGGCCTTTTATAGGTATGCCCACTCACAAACCCCAATATCTCAACAGTTCTGCATTTTCGCTCTGTGAATTACATGTTAACACAATTTCACCCAAAAATGACCATCGGGGAGCGAAAATGGGTTACATTAGCGTTCTAACTTCTCAACAGCCTGACAATGCAAATGGAGCCTACCGTCTTAATCCCCCAAACACAAGACTACAGCGCTTATACACCTGAACACTTTAAAGTTTGGGAGATATTATTCGACAGGCAAATGGCCTTGTTGAAGGATCGTGCTGCCGAAGTGTTCATGCAGGGAATAGACCTTATTCATTTCTCGGCCGACAGGATCCCGAAATTCGATGAATTCAATATTCGTCTCGAAACCCTCACGGGATGGGAAGCAGTGGTTGTTCCGGGTTTGATCGATAACAAACCATTTTTTGAATTACTCAAGAATCGTCGCTTCCCGGCTTCTACCTGGCTGCGCAGTATGGAGCAACTCGACTACCTCGAAGAGCCGGATATGTTCCATGATGTGTTCGCACATTTGCCTTTACTTACCAATAAAACCTATTGTGCCTACTTATATGGATTGAGTAAGATAGCGCTCAGCTATATCGACAATCCGGTTGCAGTTGAATTGATCTCCCGTATTTATTGGTACACCGTAGAATTCGGATTGATACGCGACAATGGATTACTGCGTATTTACGGCTCAGGTATTCTTTCTTCACAAGGTGAAAGTATTTATTGCCTCAAATCAGGCATTCCATCGAAACGTGTTGATTTCAATGTAGAAAAGATATTGGATACCCCTTATATCAAGGATAAATTCCAATCCATCTATTTTGTAATCGATAGCTGCCTGCAATTGTTCGAAAGCCTTCCGGATATCGAACAAGGTATCGCCCGACGCATTGAACATCCTGAATTATTTGTTGCGAATTAATCACTTGATGTAGCGGTTTTTTGCGCTTGCCGGGTTGAAGTTCCTTCAGCCCCCTGAATGCTGTTTATACGAATTTGAGGACAAGAGGCGTTTATCTTGCAACTTCGCTTATTGCCTATTGAGTATTATTATAGACAATTCAATATCAGCTGCCGCAAGCATTATGGATAATTCACTTTCATCGGCATCCTAATCATGTAACTTTGTTGGCATAGAATTGGCATAATTCTTTACATTATTTAAAGCAACTGAACATATGTTAAGTACCTTACTGCAAATACCTACCGTAACATCAACTCCTGCAAGCACTACACCACCTGCTGTTGATCAGGAATTACACATTTTTGAATTATTGGTGAAAGGTGGTCCCATCATGATTCCTATCGCCATTTTATTGGTGCTGGCTATCTATTTGTGGATCTATAAATCCATTACCATCAGTCAACTCTCACGCATGGATGAACGCATGATTCCTGCCATTAAGGATCAGCTTACCAGTGGAAATCTTTCTTCGGCAGAAGCCTATGTGCGCAACATCAATACCGCTCAGGCTCGTGTGATCGATTCAGGTATCGCTACCTTGGGTCGCAGTATGCGAGAGATTGAATCCAATCTGGAAACCGCATCTGAAATCGAGATCATGCAAATGGAAAAACACCTCGGGTACATGGGTATCATAGCCGGTATTGCACCGATGCTCGGATTCATCGGAACCATTGCTGGGGTTATCAAAATCTTTTATAATATCTCTGTATCTAACGACATCTCCATCAGTATCATTTCTTCAGGTCTGTATGAAAAAATGATTACCTCCGGATTTGGTCTGCTCACAGGTATCATAGCATACGGTGGTTATCACTTGCTGAATATGAAAATAGATCGCACCGCCTTGAAATTGCAGCGTAACTCATTCGAATTTATTCGCATCATCAATAAATCTGAATAATGAAGATCGGGAGAAGAAGAAAAACGGAAGCAGAGGTGTTTTCGGCATCCATGAATGACATCATGTTCTTTTTGATGTTGTTCTTCCTCATCATCTCCACACTGGCGAATCCCAATGTGATCAAGGTGATGCTGCCGAACGCCGAAAATGTAGAAACTACCTACAACAAACAAGAGGTGTCACTCACCGTTACTGCCGATAAGCAATTTTTTGTAAACGACAGTCCTGTTGCATTCGAAATGTTGGAATCATCCCTCATCAGCGCTACGGGAGGTTCTGAGGACAAGGTGGTATTGCTTCGTGCCGATGCAACCCTTACTATACAAGATCTTGTTGATGTATTGCAGATAGGTGCAAAAAATAATCTGCATATTGTAATGAATACTGCGAAATCATCGAATTAAGTAACACCGAAATACTTTTTATGCGACCCGGCGAATTGTCGGGTCGTTTTATTTTCAGGGGAATGCTAGCTTTGCATCATGCTTTTTGACGCAGCACCACTTGCCGAACGCATGCGACCAAAATCTCTGGAAGAGTACATTGGTCAGCAGCACCTCGTTGGTGAAGGTCAGGTATTGCGCAAAATGGCTGAAACAGGGCGACTTGTCAGCATGATATTATGGGGGCCTCCGGGTGTAGGAAAAACTACCCTTGCAAACATTCTGGCCAATGCTGCGGATCTGCCGTTTTTCTCGCTCAGCGCTGTTTCTGCCGGTGTGAAAGACGTAAAAGAAGTGATAGAAAAAGCACAACGCAGCGGGAAAATTGTTTTATTTATAGATGAAATTCATCGCTTCAACAAAGCACAACAAGATTCATTGCTCGGTGCCGTTGAAAAAGGCCTCATCATCCTAATTGGTGCCACCACGGAAAATCCATCATTCGAAGTAATTAATGCCTTGCTATCGCGATGTCAGGTGTATGTGTTGAAAGAACTTGAACGCGCTGATTTGCAATTATTAGTTGAAAGAGCAGTTGCGAAAGATGCTGAAATTTCTAAGCGAAAGTATATAATAAAAGAGGATAGCGCGCTTTTGAAATTAAGCGGCGGCGATGCAAGAAAATTGCTCAATATCATTGAACTCATCGACGAAACGGTGCAAAGCAGTAAAGTGGAAATCACTGATGCTTTGGTTACCGATATTGTGCAGACAAAAACAGCACAATACGATAAGAATGGGGAGATGCATTATGACCTTATTTCCGCATTTATTAAAAGTATGCGCGGAAGTGATCCCAATGCTGCCATGTATTATTTGGTGCGTATGATCGATGGCGGTGAAGACCCGAAATTTATTGCTCGTCGCATGCTCATTCTTGCAAGTGAAGATATTGGCAATGCCAATCCAAATGCACTCCTTTTAGCAACGGCATGCTTTCAATCGGTTACCATGTTGGGTTATCCTGAATGCAGTATTCCATTGGCTCAAACGGTTGTTTATCTTGCTACATCACCAAAGAGCAATGCCAGTTATATGGCATTGATGAAAGGCTATGAACTTGTCCGCGAAACGGGCGATCTGCCAGTGCCTCTTGCTATTCGCAATGCACCTACCAAACTCATGAAGCAATTGGATTATGGTAAAGATTACCAATATGCGCATGACCATCCTTTGAATTTCGCAAACATGGAGTTCCTTCCCGAAGAAATAAGCGGCACCAAACTCTATGAACCCGGCAAAAATGCCCGTGAAGAAGAGTTTCGAAAATTTCTGCGCGACAGGTGGAAGGAGAAGTATGGGTATTGACTGAAAGCTATGCTGGTAGGACGTTTCAGCCTGTTTTCCGGAAAAAAGAGGCAAAAAGTATACCAATTTGAAGGGTAGGGCGTGACAAGCTGCCTGCCGATGAATCTGCCAAAACCTGCTATTTTGTCCCTGCCAAGCGTCAAAATTGCCGTTTCTATACCAAGGCAAGGAATTTGCTGAAGGCGACCTGTCAAATCATTTAAAATCAAATAAATACGTATTCATATGGCTAAATCTAAGCTGACCATCAAACCACTTGCCGACAGAGTAATTGTATTGCCGGCACCTGCTGAAACTACTACCAAAGGCGGATTGATCATTCCCGACACTGCCAAAGAGAAACCACAAAGAGGCGTAATCGTTGCTGCCGGTCCCGGTAAAAAAGACGAGCCTGTAACCGTGAAAGTTGGCGATACCGTGTTATACGGAAAATACGCCGGCACCGAAATCAATGTTGACGGTGTTGAATACCTGATCATGCGCGAATCGGATGTTTTCGCCATTCTTTGATCTTTCAAACCTTATCTGACAAACAACAATTAAATATAGAACATGGCTAAGATTATAAAATTTGATGTGGAAGCACGCGAGAAACTGAAAAGTGGTGTAGACCAACTCGCCAATGCTGTAAAAGTAACCCTCGGCCCTAAGGGACGCAATGTGGTTATCGAAAAGAAATATGGCGCTCCAAACGTAACAAAAGATGGTGTCTCTGTTGCTAAAGAAATAGAACTCGAAGACCCTATCGAAAACATGGGCGCCCAAATGGTGAAAGAAGTAGCCAGCAAAACCAGCGATGTAGCCGGTGATGGTACTACTACTGCAACTGTGCTTGCTCAGGCTATCATGGCTGCCGGTTTGAAAAACGTTGCCGCAGGTGCTAATCCAATGGATCTGAAACGCGGTATCGACAAAGCTGTTGAAACTGTGGTAACAGAATTGAAGAAAATGGCTCAAAATGT
>JAIBBA010000147.1 GCA_019694895.1 Chitinophagales bacterium | reverse complement strand
AACCTTCGGCGATTTCTTAACCAAACCGATAGAAAAAGGCGGACTGCAACTTGGAACGCTCAATTCAACTTTAGTGGCAACAGGTGTGATGATAATTTTATTATTTATTGCCACCAATCGGCATAAGAAGGGTGAGGAAAGGCTTGATAATTAAGATTCAGATTAGTTGTTTTCGTTGAGCAAATCAGGGGGGAAAAAAAGGAGAAAGGAAAAAGGAGAAAGGAAAAAGGAAAAAGGAGAGAGGAGAGTGGATGAGCTTGCCTCTCCGAGCAGGCGGGTGGGTGAGTGATGACCAAATTCGCTTGCAAAGCGAGCGAAAAATTGCATTAGTCTCACTACTCAATACCCAGTAATCACTACCAGTCGTGAATCGTGATTCGTGACTCGTGAGTGTGGTGCGTACATAAGGATCAGAGATGTGATTCGAGTATGCATTTACCTGATACCTGATACTTGATACCTGATACCTGAAACCTGATACAAATTCTAACACCCGCCTGGAGCGAAGCAAGCTTGACTCCCGGTACTCAATTCTCCCACTCCATCCTTATATTTGCATATGCAATACTGGTTAATAAAATCAGAACCCGAAGCTTATTCGTGGGATGATCTGGTAGAGAAGAAAATTGATATTTGGAGTGGTGTACGCAATTATGCTGCACGATTGCATTTGCGTGCCATGAAAAAAGGTGATTTGTGTTTGTTTTATCATAGCGGAAATGTTTCTGCCTGCGTAGGAATTGCGAAGGTTGTTAAAGCAGCATACCCTGACCCTACTGCTGAAGAGGGCGACTGGAGTGCCGTAGATGTTGCTCCGGTAAAAAAGTTGAAACGTGAAGTTAGTTTGAAAGAAATTAAATTGATTCCTGCACTTGCAGATATGCCCTTGGTGCGAATTAGCAGATTGTCTGTATCACCGGTTACTGAATTTCAATATCATAAGATATTGGATATGTCGAATGATAAATGAAGATAATGTTTTAGCAGTTTGCCGTAATCCGGAAGATCAAAACGCTCAAACCTTTCATTAATTTTTACTTCGTATTACTGAGTGGCAATTGTATCCGAAAGGTTGTGCCTTTTCCGGGAATAGACGTTTTTACAAATATTTTTCCTTTGTGATAGCTTTCAACAATGCGTTTTGCCAGTGTGAGTCCTAATCCCCACCCACGTTTTTTTGTAGAGTATCCAGGTTCAAAAACAGTTTTTTGTTTTGAGCGTGGAATGCCTTTGCCGGTATCGGAGATATCAATAATTGCTTGATCATTTTCTGTGCGTATCTCAACAGTTATCTCGCCAACACCTTCCATTGCATCAAGTGCATTTTTAAGTAGATTTTCAATCACCCAGTTAAACAGAATCACGTTCATGTTTACGATGATGTCACTATCAGACTGTTCGAAATTGAATACAGCTTTCTGTGATGAGCGACGTTTGATGTAATCAATAGAACGTGCTAATTCATCGCCAAGGTGACAGGGTTGCAGATCGGGCTGCGAACCTACTTTTGAAAAACGATCTGCAATCAATACGAGTCGCTGCACGTCTTTGTCCATTTCTTCCATCACATGCTTGCGACCATCTAGCTCAGGAATATTTTCCAGGTATTCTACCCAAGCTGCCAGAGAACTGATTGGTGTTCCTAATTGATGTGCAGTCTCTTTGGCCATTCCCACCCATACTCTGTTTTGCTCCGAACGCCGTGCAATATTGAAAAGGGTATATGCTACAATTAAGAATGCGGCAATGATCATTAATTGCACGTACGGATAATATAATAATTGCTGGTAGAGATCGGAATGCTGATAATACACGTATTGATAGATGCCGGCACTTAATTCCAATTTGATCGGTTCGGCAAAGTCCTTCATTTCTTCAAGACGCTTTTTCAAATACGTAGTATCCTTGGCAACTTTAGCGGAATCTATATTCAGAAAGGCTACAATATTATCGTCATTGTCGGTAGAAATAATGGGAACTGTTTTATTGGCTTGGATCAACTCAATAAAAAATCTAAAATCCGTATTATCATTCGCTGTGGCGATATAGTGATATACGTCGGCTATTTGCGTAACCTTTTGCCGTTCTTCTTCTGCGAGCTTGGTAGCGAGATTGTTTGTATACAGCAGAGTGGCAGCTACAATAACCATAGCCACCAATACGAGTATTAGTTTCAGTCGATACTTACGTTCGTAAAATTGCATGCTCACGGTATCGGCTAAGTTAATGGGTTTCTGATAAATTGTTGAACAGCACTGCTATTTGTCTTCCTCTTCGTCAAATTCTATGAATTCTATATCCTCGGTATCTGTTTCGCCAGGTTTCACCTCGGGTGTTTCAGTTTCATGAAACATTGTTTCTTCAGGATCGCGCTTGAAAATATCGATAAAGCGCTGCTGCTCGAGGCCACTATCCTGAAGTTTTTGTTTCGCCTCACGCTTGTTGTATTTCAATATCGGATCGTCAACGGTACCTGTCATACTCACATACACATTCACGCCTCCTTCAGCATCAGTTTCGTAATTGTCCTGCTGTTTATTTCCACCAAGAAATTTGCGCACCATTAAATCGGCGAGACTGATTCGAAATTGATAATCAATTACATTGTCGAAACTGTGTGTGCCACTCATGTATAAGTCCATCGCATTGGATTTGATCTGCATGGCAGGAAGTTTCACCTGACGATTCGCGATTTCAATTTTATTTTCAAGAGTGGAGAATTTAATATGGCGAAGATCACTCAATTTTACGAATGCAGAGAGCGACTCCAAGGCTTTATATTCTATCAACTCTCCATTTTCAATACGCATATCGCACAAAGCATAAATAGATTGCTCATCAAGCGAGTAATCGGCATTCCACTTTACTGCTACATCATAAATATTTGCAGTAATGCTACCCTTAAGATTTTTATCTGTCAAATACGACTGATCAAAATTATCCAACTGTCGGAATAATTCACGCACATCGATAGCAATTAACTGCCCGGAAGTTTGCAATAATAGTTCACCTGTTGGCAATGTTCTGAAACTCGTATTCATGATAAATTTGCCATTCATGGTATTTCCCGACATGTCATTCAACACGATAAATCCGGGAGATAATTTCACAGTGGTTTTTACATCCTCAAGACTTAGTTGATCATAAGTCAAACGTCCGCATTTCAAATCAACTTGACCGCTGATATTCATGGGGTCGGAAGTAGTTGAAGTAGATGTTGCTGTAGCTGTTGTGGGAGCAGTAGTAACCTCTGTATCACTTTCGTTACCTAATAAAGTCAGTAAGCCTGTAACATCAAAATTTTCCGCTTGAATTGAACCATTGATATTTAAGGCAGGCGATATTGCTGATGGGAAAACATGTTGAATCCAATTGCCAATAGTAAGATCGGCAAGAAGATTACTCCCGGCCGCAGAAAGTTTTATTTGTTGAAGTGAAAGCTCATTATTTGAAACTACTGCCACACCTGCAGGAATTTCTACATGTTCGCCATTCATAGTACAACTCACGCCTTCAAATGTAATGGTGCCTGTTGGAGGTGCCTGACCTTGATCGGCATTAAAGGATTTGATATTTCCTTTGATGTTGATATTATTCAATTTAATCATGCCATCAGCATCTTTTACATCAGGCAAGGCTAATGGAATAATTAGTGAGGCAGGCAATTCGCCATTTAATTGAAGGTCGATGAATGGATTCACGAAATTGGAATATACCAATGCCATTTCAAGCGGATTGCCATCGCGCGAAGCGCTAAAATCTTTTATGCTGATGGAGCTCGTGGCACTTTGTTGTTTGCTGCCATTGGTGTACTTACCGGTAAATGCCATATTGTCGAGCCTACCGCCAAATTTCTCATGTTTGATACTTCCGTCGCGAACACTGAAGTCAATATTTATGGCAGGGTCTTTTGTGGCAGTGTAAGGCCCCTTGATGGTTGCAGCAAAGTTGATATCACCTTTTGTCTCCAGAGATTCGAGATTGCCTGATATATTTCCGGGAAGCAACAGCATCAATCCGGCAAGATCAATTTCATCGCCGTTAATAGTGAGGTCATACATGTCGTCGCCTTTAAGAGCAATGCTGCCATCGAGTAAAAATGTATTTTCTTCAACGGTAATTTTACCACCTTCAAAAGTGTAACTTTCCTCCGGCACGTTTACTAATAATTTGGTATCGACATGTGCTTCTTTGTTTACAAGATAATTTGCACTTCCAACTCTGATACGTCGGCTCAATAAATCTCCCGTGGCCGTCATGGTATATAGATCCGAAGAAAAGTTTCCGGAAAGTGTGCAATCGTGCAATTGTAAATCTACATCCTGACCATATTTGTAATCAATGTATTGCATATCCATCTGCATGCATTCAACACGATCTAATTGAATTTGAAAATCTGATGAAGTGGTATCGTCAGATTCTTTCCAGAATTTGTAGTTGATGTTTCCGCGTTTATCGGTGATCAATCGGCAATAACCATCCTTAACTACTATATTCTTAATGGTATAGTTACTTTTCAGAATATTCCAGAAATTAAATACCAGGCTGATTTCTTTCGCTTCAAGAAAATTCTTTTGTGATTTCGGAAAGCTTTCGCGTATGCCTACATTATTAAAAATCAATGAAGCTTCGGGAAAATGTTGAAATAATGAAAGGTGAATATCATCTTCATTAATAGTAACCGGAGTTGCCAGACTTTTATTTAACTCGGCAACGAATAAGGCTTTTATCTTATCCTCAAACAGAACAGGCACCAGAATGGCGATAAGCAGTATCAACCCAATAAAAATGCCGAAGCCGACAAAAATGTATTTTAGGATCTTTTTGCGGCGCGGTTTTTCCGGTTTCGGTGTATCCTGATGGGGGACGGCTGATGGATTCGTTTCCTGCACGGTCAAAGTTAAGGATGTATGGGATAACGAAGTTTACGCAACGAATAGTTTTATGGTTGCGAAAAATTAACCAAACATGCCTCGTAGTCGAGACCCTCGGGGGAATAATATTCCGATTATCGCACCAAGGTGAAATTACCTTGTAACACTTCCTCAACGCCATCATTAAGAAAATGCAGCACATACACATAACTGCCCATCGGTTGTGGGGTATTGTTGAAGGTGCCATCCCATGCGTAATGGGCTGCGTCGCCACTAAACAATAACTGTCCCCATCGATTATAAATGTTGAAGGAAAGGATGTCTTCAGGATGCAGTGTCACCACCATAAACTGGTCGTTCGTGCCATCATTGTTAGGACTGAAGGCAGTTGGTATTCCGAGGCCAATACATTCGGTTATCTCAATGGTATCGCTCAGTGTCTTACATAAACTTTCATACGATACGAAATAGGTTCCCGGTTCAGTTACAGTGATAGCTTGGGTTTCAGCGCCGGTATTCCATTGATAATCCGGAAGGGTAATATCTGATGCAATGGTGATTTCCGTAATGCCGGCCGGTGGGCACAAATATTGATCCTGACCGAGGTCTATATCGCTGAGCAGGTAAGCATCTTCGGTGATGGTCATTTCATCACTCAATGTTTCACAGGTGCTTTCAACCGTCAGTGAATATGTGCCGGCATCTGATACAGTAATATTTTGTGTTGTGGCGCCAGTGCTCCAGTTATAGGCATCGTAGCCGTCCGGTCCATTGAGTTCTAAACTCCAGGTAGATTGACAAATAAGTGTATCCTGTAGATTTGGGATGTCGGCCATTGGAGGTATTACTTCAACACTGAAAGAATCAACAAATGTGGCACAATCTGCAAAACCATTGACAACATAGACGCCACCATCGGTGATCTCTATGCTGGAGGTCGTTTCCCCTGTGTTCCAGAGATACCCCTCATAAGTAGGGTCTGCAGCCAGCGTGTAAGGCAATTCTGTGAAGCAAATTTGGATTACACTCTCAGTAGTATAGACCGAGTCGGCAACAATTTGGACTAGAGCGGTATCTGAGACGGTAGTGCAAGGTAAATTGATTTGTACCCAGTATTCACCGGTTTCGAAAACTGTGATGGACGAAGTAGTTGCTCCGGTGCTCCACAGGTAACTGTCGGCGCCCTCCGGGGCATACAATGTAACGGGATTGCAGCTGATAGTATCAGGCAAGTAGGTCATAGAATCTACAGGCGATACCAGCACATCATCTACAAACAAATAAACCAAAGAAACATCTGTAGGTCCACCGGTATAAGGGACCATTTCCACCTCATCGTCGGGGTGGAAATTTCCGACAGCAATCCAGCTTTCGCCGCCTGCTGCTTCAAAGAATCCGGATACTTTCGTCCAAAGAGCAGGAGGGTCAATATAGTTTCCTGTTCCGTTATTATCGATTTGAGGGGTTTCTGCGAGGACACCATAGTCGCCCGGATCTCCGATTTTTTCTGTTCCCAGAAAGGCACCTATGGCATCAGTAGTGCCATGATTAGCGCCAAAGAAGTCGGACAGGGTAGCAGGGGCACTCCAGAATTCGACATAATAGCATTGTCCTGCCACGAGCGGTTCTATAAGCTCAGCCTGGCAGTATTCACGGTATATAAAGGAGTTATCGTCATACAGATCGACCCAAAATCCGCCATATCCAACGCCGGTATGAGCCGGTTGATCGAGAGAAAACAAGTTTTCAGGCACACCCACCCACGAGCCGGCACCTGCGCAGGCATTGAAATAATCGGAAGTCCCGCCGCCGCAAGAGTACCAGTCATCCACATATGTGTCGCTGTAGTAGTCGAACCCCGAAATAGTAACAGGGCATGTATTATAAATTTCGAAGCTAGGGTTGGGCACCAGGTTATACTGTGCCGACAATGCCAGCGACCATAATAATGCCGGAAGGAGGAGGAGTTTAGGCATGTTCAAATATATCAAATTTGACAATGAAACATGTCTTCCAAATGTAAAGCCACGAAAACACATAGAAAAAATGCTTTCCTGTTTGGAAAATTTGCTCTGAGTGTTATCTTTGCACTCTCTTTTTGGGGAGCATAGCTCAGTTGGTTCAGAGCATCTCGCTTTAAGGCGGGAGGGTCCGATTGAGAAAGTTATTTAAAATATTGGGAGCATAGCTCAGTTGGTTCAGAGCATCCCGCTTTAAGGCGGGAGGGTCCGATTGAGAAAGTTATTTAAAATATTGGGAGCATAGCTCAGTTGGTTCAGAGCATCCCGCTAAAGGCGGGAGGGTCCGATTGAGAAAAGTTATTTAAAATATTGGGAGCATAGCTCAGTTGGTTCAGAGCATCCCGCTTTAATGCGGGAGGGTCCAGGTGAGAAAGTTATTTAAAATATTGGGAGCATAGCTCAGTTGGTTCAGAGCATCCC
>JAIBBA010000146.1 GCA_019694895.1 Chitinophagales bacterium | reverse complement strand
CATACTTGCACACTTGCATACTTGCACACTTACATACTTGCACACTTACATACTTGCACACTTGCACACTCTAATTGTGTTCGGGTGCAGTACACTTCGCGCCTTCGCCTCTTTGCTGTCTTAGCACGAATACGCCTCACTACTGGTCTTTCCATTAAACATAGAAAGGGTGCAAATATCACTGCGGAATAAAATTTTTCAAAAGAATATAATTGCATTAACCATTTACGCGTCAGCGTTAAAAACTCCCGCACCTGCTAACCTTCAAACTTGCAGATTGCGAGGCAGCTATCACCCCGATTTAGATTCTCGCCTTTTTCACGCAGAGCCGCAGAGTCGCAGAGATAAACATGCACGTATTCCCGCACCTGCTAACTTGCTAACCTCGCCTCACCCCTCTCCATCTCCTACCGTCGATAGAGAGGGAGCTAATTTCACTTCGGAATTAAATTTTATTAAACAATATAATTGCATTCCCTATTAACGCGCCAGCGTTAAAAGCACTCCACATTGGCTAATCGGCTAATCAATTTATGTTCATTCCCCAACACAAAGCCTCAATTCCAATCCTTTCGTTAATTTCCAACTAAAAGTATTGTAAACTCCTTAAAAGTACTTTAAACCCTACTGCTACTAAGCATTGAAAGCCATTTCTTTGAGCCTCAATTCTATCAGGAATGAAACTCAAAGCCCTCACACTGGCAGTCGCCTGCTATAGCTGCATCATGATCGGACACTCACAAGTGCCTCTCGCAGCTTTTATCGGACAGGAATCGCTTCCTGCAGATAGTGACCCGATATGCACGATCCCTATTTATCCGGAAGTATCGACAAACCTCGAAGGACCACTTGGAGGTGAACTTGTACACGATTTTAAATTATATACTCTTGAAGGCGATTCAGTGCAGCTTTCAGGTGTACTGAACGATGGGAAGCCAGTACTGTTGGTAGGATGCAATTACACCTGTTATGTGTTTCGCGGCAAAATGGATGTTGTAAACGATATGCAGGCTATCTATGGCGATCAAATCAATATCTTTTTGGTTTACACCGTTGAGGCACATCCCGTTATTGATTTCAGTCCGTATTTCGGTTATGAAAATGTTGGTTCCGACAATTATGCCGAAGGTATTTTATATCGACAGCCAACAACCTATGGCGAACGCAAAGATATCGTTAGCGATATGCTTGATGCCATGGATATCGATGTTCCGGTATTGATCGACGGACCATGCAATGAATTTTGGGCTGCTTATGGCACCAATCCAAATCCTGCCTGGCTAATCGATCCGAATGGAACTGTTTTCGACGCACAGAAATGGTTCAATAAAGAGCCGGATAATATGTATGCATCCATCGACTCCATGCTCAATTTGGTTGGCACAGGTGTATTTACCCCTGAAGGTACATTTACTGCCGAAGATGAAAGTGAGGAAGTGTATTATGGCATAGTAGATAATACCATCGCCGCACATATCACATTGACCAACACCAGTGATGATGATGTATTGATCGATTTTATTCGCGCCGATGAAAGCATTCCGGACGGATGGTTCACTGCAATGTGCACGGATTTATGCTATTCGCCCGATATCGATTCAACTACAGTTTTCCTGGCTCCCGGAGAAACTGAGATCGTGCGTGTCGATTTTTTTACAGACCTGATACCATCCAGCGGATATGTGGAGATCAACTGTACTAATCATTATCAACCTGATAATACTTATTCATTTACGCTCAATGCAGCATCTGTTGCTGAAACAGCGATCAATAATGTCGATGGATTATCTTCTTTCCTTACATCGCCGAATCCTAGCATGGCCGGAAATCCTGTTACTATTCAATATAACAACACCGCTTCTTCAGCAACATATACCTTATATAATGCTGCAGGCATGCTGATTGGCAACGGAAATTTGCAATTGGGTTCGTCGCATGTCATAGATATTGATCAACCTGCAGGAATTTATCAACTGTTGATCTCAGAAGAGATGCCAGTAGCAATGGCTACTATTGTTGTGCAATAATGTTAAACTATACCTGCCTGTTATATGTTTCGCTCAATTCAATGGATCGCAGCCACTGTGATCGCGTTCACAATTTCAGCCTGCGCACTTGATGTGCCGGGATATCTGGATATTACACCTTACACCTATAGTTCTGTTGATTCAACGGGTGGCGAATGGGAACCGGTGTATGTGCATGGTGCTGATCTGGTAAGTATTCCTACACCTGAATCAGTTACATCTGATGCCTATTTAACGGAAATAGAGGAATTAAAATCAATTGCTAATAACCTCACTTCAGAACAATCGAATGCTATTGAATATTGGGGAAATAATACAACGATCAGATGGATAGAAATCACCGAGGAGTTGATCGCAAAATATAATTTAGCACCATCGCCTGATGAAAATGGCGAATACGGTGTTCCGGATCAGGTGTTTCCTGCTACCTACCCCCAATTTCCATTCGCTCATCCGCCATATGCCAGTCGCGCTTATGCCTATTTAAGCGCTGCGATCTATGATGCTTTGATCGCCACATGGGAATATAAGTATACGTATGATCGACGTGCACCTTATATGGTTGATGAAACAATTTCACCGGCATATCCTAAAACAAGCATTCCTTCCTATCCCGCTGAAGATGCCGTGATAGCATCTGTTGCAGAAGACGTGCTTGAATTTTTATTTCCGCTTGAAACTGCCTATATCTCCAACATGGCTTATGATTGCCGCAATAGCAGAAAATGGGCATCTATGAATGTTCAAAGCGATATTGATGCAGGTGATTCTCTTGGTCACGCTCTCGCAGATATTTTTATCGGTCGCGCGAAAACCGACAGTATGAAATTTGCACAGGTACTACAGGAAGAATATGATGAGATGGAAGCAGCAGCTAACGCTTTATGGTCTTGGCCGAACTGGGAGAATTTAGAAGTGCCGCAACGACCAATCGGTATTACTCCGAAATTCGGACATGTGGTGCCATGGTGGGTTGATGACATTACAACTGTACGTCCGGGTCCGCCTCCTGCTATTGGCTCTGAAGCATATGAAACAGCAAGACAGGAATTGCTCGACTTCAGTAAAGATCTCACCGACGAGCAAGAACGCATTGCCTATTTCTGGGGAGATGGATTTGGCACTTACACACCTGCGGGACACTGGAATACAATTGCTAAAGAACCTATTATCGATCACGCCTATAATCCACTACGTACGGCGCGGGTGTTCGCTTATTTAAATACTGCAATGATGGATGCCGGAATCAGTTGCTGGGATACGAAGTATTATTATATGTATCCGCGACCCCCACAGGCTGATCCTGAGATAAAAACATTATTCGGACTTCCGAATTTTCCGAGCTATACATCAGGTCACTCTACATTTTCGGCAGCTGCGGCAACAGTATTAAGTTATATGTTTCCGGAAAATGAGGTGCTGTATAATCAATATATGCACGAAGCATCAGAGTCGCGCATTTATTCTCGCATTCACTTCCGTTTCGACTGCGAAGCCGGGCTCACAGCCGGCACTACCATTGGAAATCTTGCAGTTGATGCTGCAAAAGCGGATGGGTCAGAATAAAATGTCTATTGATTTGGGACATATTCCCATAATATAATTTATCGTAGTTTTTTCACGCAAAGGCGCTAAGAATAACCTTTGCGCCTTTGCGCGAAACACGTCATTGATCAACCTATCCTTTTTTCACAAATTTGGTCAAGATCACAATCATAGTTCCATTGATCTTGCCTTCAATTTGTTCTGTATTATCATGCACCAAGTGAATACTTCTCACCTGAGTTCCTTTGGGAGCGGAAAAACTGGTGCCTTTTATTTTCAATGCCTGCGTGAGAATTACATTGTCTCCATTCGCCAATACATTTCCATACGCATCCTGGTGTACATCAGCAACTTCGTAGGCTTTCATTGCCCAGTTAATTACTGATTCATCTGCTGCTCCTGAATCAAGAATTTCTGCAGCCCAACTTTCATCGCGAATTCCATAAAGTATACGATAACTCAATGCCTGCACGGCAGGTTCTGTGCTCCATATACTTCCCGACAAACATTGCCAGTGATTTTTTTCATCCGCATTGGCAAGCGCTGTTTCACATACTGTACAAATCGCTACCTGATTTTCGGTACTTTCATCTTTGGGACTTACTGTTATTTCAATAACTGCAGGTTCGGCGCCACACAATTCACAAACACCGGCGCAACGTGTCTGGAGGGTAATGGATATAGACATAATGAATGCTGCAAAATTAACCTAATTTTATTGAGAACGACCGTTGAATCACAAAATCGACAGGATGATGTATCTTTAGAAAAACATCTGATATGAAATCAACATCATTGACACTCCTCGCGATGATGATCTTATTTGGTTGCGAAAAATATAATCCTGCAGCCAATACTCCTGAATGTGTTGCCGATTCAATTAAAGACTTCAGTAAAGATGCATGGTGCGAGGATATCAAAATTGAAGAATATCTCTTTCAAGGCGGATATGTCTATTGCTACGATCCCGGCACTTGCGGAAATGATATGGACACCAAAGTGGTAGATGCGAATTGTAATGTGTTAGGATATCTTGGTGGCTTTTCGGGAAATGACATCATCAATGGTGAATCCTTTACAAGCGCACAATTCATTCGCACCGTGTGGGAACAATAATCATACTAACCTCGTGAATTTAAATCAAGTCACTGTTACCGTTTCCGATATCCATAGGTCGATACATTTTTATCAGCTATTGGGATTACGACTCATTGTGCATACGCACGATAAATACGCACGTTTTCTTTGTCCTTCAGGTGATAGCACTTTTTCCTTGCATGTACCGGATTCGCCGCTAACACCAACAGGCACAAGTATTTATTTCGAAGTGGATGATGTAGATACAAAGATTAATGAATTCATCAAAAAAGGTATCTCCATCGATCATATGCCGGAAGACAAACCATGGCTATGGCGTGAAAGCGAACTGCATGACCCGGATGGGAATCACATTATCATATATCATGCAGGCGTCAATCGCATTGATCCTCCATGGCGTTTGAAATAAGATTATGAAGAAAAGGTTATTTACGCCACAATAAAGAACTATCGCCATAACTTAAAAAACGATATTCATTTTCAAGTGCATGATTATATATTAATTTCCAATCAGCGCCTACAAACGTTGCTACTAACAACAATAAAGTACTATTTGGCTGATGAAAATTCGTGATAAGCGCTTTTGCGGTTCTTATTGTATATCCAGGAGCAATTAATAGTTGAGTCTTTGTTGTGATAGTTGTAATACCAAATATTTCCATGCGCGAAATAATGGCATGCAAAGCATCAACAAAGGTAAACTCAACAGGCACATCAGCATCATAAGCATCCCACTGATTAACCATGGGAACATTTTCTTGTTCAGCATGTTTCCATTTCCAACCAATCCAAAAAAGCGATTCCAATGTACGCAAAGAGGTGGTGCCAACTGCAATGAGTGAATCTGGATTATTTACAAGATGTTTCAATGTTTCTTTGCTGATGGAAATTTCCTCTGCATGCATGTCGTGCGTTGCCATGGTTGCAGCTTTTACTGGTCGGAAAGTGCCGGCACCTACATGTAATGTAACATGCTCAATTTGAATATTTTTTCTTCGCAACTCATTGATAACAGCATCCGTAAAATGCAATCCCGCAGTAGGTGCTGCTACAGACCCCTCTTCATTTGCATAAACAGTTTGATATCTCGAACTATCTTCCTGTTCCGGTCCGCGCTTCATATAAGGAGGCAATGGAATCTGCCCGGCAGCGTCAAGCATTTCCGAGAATGTCAAACTTTCTGACCATATAAATTCAACTAAAAAAACATCTCCCGATAATTGCGGCTTATTCACCTGCAAAACATGTTGCTCGCCATGCCATTGAATTTCCTTTTTTATAGCATCGGCGCGAAATGATTTATTGTTGCCAACAAGACATTTCCAGACAGCCCTGCCCTTTTGCAACATAGCCTGCTCCATTGTCATATTCGACTGCGGTTCGAGGACGAATATTTCTATCGGCTTTTGCGCTCCTTCAACTGAAAACAATATTCTCGCGCATACTACTTTAGTAGTATTAAAAATCAATGTCACATTTTCAGGTAATAAGTCAGGCAACTGAGAGAATATATAATCATGAATTTTTCCATCCTTATACCATAACAATTTACTGCTCGCCCGATCGCCGAGTGGAAACTGCGCAATACGGTCATCAGGCAATTCGTATGTGTATGACGATATGGAAATATCTCTTGCCATTTGTTGCAAAGGTATAAAATAGTGGTGCGATGGCGATATTTATGAATAATACGATTATGAATGCCTATATAATTTGATATCACACGGAATAGTATCTTTGGCATATGAGTGAATTACTTGCATACAGAGACGGACAATATTTGAATAAATCGGATATTCGTATAGGGCTCGATGATCTGGGCTTTGAACGGGGATTTGGTGTATTCGACTACATGCGGCAACACAAAGGCATTATCCCGTTTCTTAAAGATCATTTAGAGCGACTCGACCATTCACAATCCGTATTAAAATTTGCAGAGCCTTTGCCGATGTCGTTGGTGGCCGAAGTAATCACTCGCTTATTAGAAGCAAATAAATTAGATGACGGGTATGTTAAAGTGATGATAACAGGTCGCATGCAAAATGGTATTCCCGTGCCTGTGCTGACTGTGTATCAGGATGTCATGAAAGCCTATCCTGCATCTTCCTATTCCGATGGCATAAAACTGATTATTTCCGAATACGATAAACCATATCCCGAATATAAAACCACCTTTTATCTTGGTTCATTCAGAGAGCTTGCGCGCATGCAGGCGGAGAACGCCGATGATGTTTTATTTTATGTCGGCGAGTTAGTGCGCGAATGTTCTCGATGCAATATTTTTTATGTAAAAGGAGGATTGATTTACACACCACTCGAACATATTCTTCTAGGTGTAACCAGAAAGCATGTGATTAATTGTGCACTTCAAAACTTTATGGTAATCGAAGCAATTGTTACCATGGAGCGATTATTTCAAGCAGATGAAGTATTTATTTCTTCAACAACAAGAAATATCATGCCGGTAACACGCATTGAAGATCGTATAATCGGCAACGGTAAACCCGGCTATGTAACACAGGAATTAATGCAATCATTTAATAGTTATCTGGAGAATTATTCAGCATGAGCACTACCGCAGCCACTATAAAAGAAATAATTGCCTATTTAAAGGAACATGCTGATCCATCACATGCAGAAGGCATGAAAGTAACGGCGCCCGGAGCAAAAAAGAT
>JAIBBA010000145.1 GCA_019694895.1 Chitinophagales bacterium | reverse complement strand
TATAAAAAAGACTGGATTTGGGGACTCTCAAATACAATTACACTCACCAGCACACACATGCATCCGTTGTTCGACATTTATTATTATGATAACGATTCACTTCGAAGCAATATCACAAACTCAGAAATTAAATTTGGTTTGCGATTTGCCTATCGTGAAAAATTTATGTTCGATAATTATCGCAGGTATAGCCTGGGAACAAAATATCCGAAACTTGAGCTCTATTACCGCATTGGTATACCCGATTTAATGGAAAGTGATTTCAGATATACTGCTTTTGAAGTAAATATCTGGGATTTCTTTACGGTTGGAAGTATCGGCGGAACCAGCTATACGCTCAAAGCGGGCAAAATATTCGGCACCTTGCCAACATTATTGTTGGAAACGCCTCCGGGCAATGAAACATATTTTATGAATCATGCCAATTTCAACCTGATGAATGAGTATGAATTTGTAAACGATACGTATGCCGAATTATTCCTTACGCATAGTTTCTACGGTTTCTTCCTCAATAAAATCCCTTATGTAAATAAACTAAAATTGCGTGAAGTGGCAACTTTTAAACTCGCATACGGTTCTCTGAGCGATGCAAATGTTGAGCTAAATGATTATTTAAAAAATAGTGCCCCATATTATATAGGCAACACTTCAATGACCAATCTCCCATATATGGAAGCGGGCATTGGCGTAGAGAATATTTTTAAACTCATTCGCGTAGATGCCATCTGGCGACTCACATACCGCAATAATCCACTTGCACCGAATTTCGGCGTACGACTTGGTGTTAATCTGGATATCTAAGAGGCCACTATAAAAAACATGATACTTTTTGTCTAGCGGTTTCTATGTTTAAAGTTTACTGATTTTCACAACCCCTGCATTATCGCCGTAAACCAACCTGCAGAAATAAATACCGGCTGGTGCATTGCTATTCCATGTAAAGCTAAATATTCCTTCTGCCTGTTTACCAAGGTCATACCTTTCGATCATTGATCCGGTGTTGTTATAAAATTCAAGCACAACATCATCGGCCGTTTGCAGTGTAGTCAATATTTCGGTTTCTCCTTCAGTTGGATTTGGCATAGCAATAATTGAATTGTTGGCCATTTCATCAACATGATTTATGCCTTCAATAATGTCAGGCGTCGACAAGCGCACATCGGTATACAATCGGTATTCTCCCGGCGCCATGGTAAATGAAGCAAGTACATCGCTAACGTTTAAGGAATCTCCGCTGAAATATTCATACCACCATCCTGCATGTTGAAAGTTGGGTGAAATATTTGCCAGGTTCACATCAAAATTCCCTAACACGGTAACATTCATATCGGGATCATTCAAATTAATGCGCTTTCCGAAACCCGCAACACTCATATTGTAGTTTGTAGTGCTGAATGCCGGATATGTTGTTTTCAACTTAATTAATTCACTCCACACCTGGTAAATGCGCAGGCGATTTGCGTTGGAATAGTAATCCCAACGAATAGGTTTATTACATACGCGACAACCATATTCAATACTATAGTCATATCCTAACTCACCGAATTGCCACAACATTTTCGGTCCGGGAATTGTAAATAAAAATGCACCGGCTAATTCTTCTCTTGAAAGCGCAATATTTAAATTTTTTACATTGTAGTCCGGATTAGTGGTATTACCATAAGTAAGATTTTTATACATCAACCGCTCTTCGTCGTGACTTTCCATATATGTTACCAGATGCGGATCATCCCATCCGCGCGATTGATAGCTTGCCCAGTTCAAATCAGATCCGCCATAACCCATGGTGCCTTGATTGTAGTTGTAATTCATATTTCCCCACAACATAAATCCTGCGTTGCTGAGTGTTTCTTCTTCGCTGTTATCGGCAAAATGCTCCAGAATCAATTTAGCATCCGGATTAACAGCCCAAATTACGCTGCCAATGTTTTCCCAAATAGCAATGCGTGATGCATCATATGCTCCCCATGCGGCAACGTTACCCAATGTATTTGTTTGCGTATATCCTTTTGAAAGATCGAAGCGATAGCCATCTACATGATATTCTGTTATCCAATGTGTGAATACAATATTTCTAAACGCCTCTGTGGCATCACTTTCGTGATTAAAATCATATCCAACGTTATAATCATGCGTTGGCACCTGATTAAAATATGGAGAATTTAATGCCGGTGCGTTTGCTGTTGCGTCCCACCACATTTGCACTAACGGACATTGTCCGAAAGCATGGTTCATGGCAATATCCAAAATTACGGCAATACCATTGGCATGACAACTGTCAATAAATATTTTAAGTGCCTCTTTTGTGCCGTAATATTTATCAGGTGCAATGAAGAAACTTGGATTATATCCCCAGCTCTCATTGCCTTCAAATTCCATAATCGGCATCAATTCAATAGCATTTACACCAAGTGTTTTTAAATATGAGATCGTATCTGTGAGAGTTGCATAATTATGTGCGGCAATAAAATCGCGGATTAACAATTCATAAATAACCAATTTTTCTGTTGGCGGTGAGGTAAAATCCGGAACCGCCCACACATAGTCGGGTTGTGCTGTCTGAAATACCGAAACGATGCCACTGGCTTTTCCTGTCGGGTAATCAATAAGTCCGGGATATGTTGCTTCATTGATATAACCATCGCTCCAAGGATCCAATACTTTTTCTGCTAGCGGATCAGCGACGGTTAAATTGCCATCAATAAAATATTGATAAGGATATTCTTTTCCCGGTTCAAGTCCGCTTAATGTGATCCAATAAGTGGCACCATCGGGATCGCGCTTCATAAATGTTTCGTCGGTCAGCAACCAATCGCTATGTTCTCCGATGGCAAAAACATAATTTTTATATGGCGCATATAACACTAAAGTAACGGTATTGTCATCAATATAATTTATTCCCTGATGCATACCTGCCGGAACCGCTTCTGTAGTTACTGTTCCTAAAACATAAAAATAAGTAGTGTCGTACATAACATCGGCACCGGAAACCGCCTTCACCACAATATCGGATAATCCCGGGTCAACCGCAGTTAAATCGTATGTAATATTGCTGTCTTCACCCGCAATTATTTCAACGCCATTAATATAGAGATATAAACTATCGCTGTAAGTGCTGCTTGCTTCAATATGTACATTGTCGCCCGGATTTACCAGATATGGATTATAATCAGGCACCGTAATAGCAACATTCAAACCGGGTGCATATACATTTACAAAAATATCGGAGCCATCTACATCTCTGCCGACAATTGTTCCTGCAGCATTGCGAAAAACAAATGCCATTTGATAAATTGTATCGTCTGCGGCGGCGCCATAAAAATCCATGATGCTTGAAAATGTGATGGAATATTTATCATCACCCAAACTCGTCATCAACACTTCCGGATCTGCAGTTCCCCAAACACCTTGAACGTATTGCCAGTCGCTTGGCGTGTCGCTGTCCTGGGTGATAAGACCTGTATGCGCATAAACATCACCGGTATAACCGGCAAGTGCGGCATTACCTTGCGATGCGTCGAAAATTACAGTTACCGGTCCATCAGGAGTTGGAAAAATTGGATCCGTGGAAATGAGCTGCGCTGAAAGCGTGAACGCCATTAACGTCACAATGCTGCAAAGAGTAAGCCTTAAATTCATACAGTAAAGTTACTGTGCAAAGGTTATAACCTCAACCGCAGCATGAAAATTATTGCCTGCAAAATGTAGAGACAAATGTTAAACAAACCGACTTATATATAATCACTTTCAAAAATATTCGCCGTTTTGCGACTCGTCAATTTACAATCAATAACGAAATCAATATAATTTGCGAAAAATGCAAATGTTCGCCACATTCGAAGCGCATATTTGCGAAAAATGCAACTAACGACAGCTATGCAGATTCGCGCTGCAATATCCTTTTGTCCAAAATAAATGGTCCAAAGGGAAGTATCGAAGCCAGAACGGCGAGCGCGGCTTTACCAAAAGTCCATTCGTGTTCTATTTTCACCTGAAGCAATGTGAACATATAGCTAATGAACAACAAGCCATGCATCCAACCGGCATATTCCACCGCTTCGGGTATGTTGGCAGCATATTTTAATGGCATCGCAATACCCAGTAAAAGCAGGAATGAAATCCCCTCCAATATCGCCACCACCCTAAACCGCCCCAACGCCGAAGCATACCATTTCTTCTCCATACACCTAAATTTTGAACAAAACTACCAAACCCCCTCCTCTTTCCTCTCTCCTCTCTCCTCTCTCCTCTCTCCTTTCTCCTCTCTCCTTTCTCCTTTCTCCTTTCTCCTTTCTCCTTTCTTCTTATTTTTACCCATGTCCTCCCAGGTTCTGCTCATCACCCCTCCTTTCACCCAACTCAATACGCCTTATCCGGCCACGGTGTACCTGAAGGGGTTTTTAAATACGCTTGGTATTTCATCGCGACAAGCAGATCTTGGCATTGAAACGACATTGAAATTATTTACCCGCAGACACCTGCAAAAAGTTTTTGATTTAGCAGAAGAGCATATCAATAATGATGATCGCCTCTACCAACTATGGGAGCAGCGCGATACATATATTGATGTAGCCGAATCGGTTGTTGCATTTCTTCAAGGAAAATTGCCGGCATTGGCACACCAAATTGTAAGTGGCAATATGCTTCCAGTTGGCGAAAGAATTGCACAAGTGGATAAGTCTGATTTAGCATATCAACAATTAGATTTACAAGATAAGGCAAAGCATCTCGCAACTTTATATTTAGAAGAAATTGCAGATTTCATTCGCGATACCATAGATCCGTATTTCGGATTTACACGGTATGCCGAGCGCCTGGCGAGATCGGCAAATTCATTTGATGCATTATACGAGGCGCTAAATCAAGACTATACTTATGTTGATACGTTGATGTGTGAGTTGCTCGATGAACACATTCATCACTCCCAACCAACACTCATTGCCATAACAGCGCCGTTTCCGGGAAATGTATATGCGGCTTTTAGATGTGCTCAACACATCAAAAATAATTATCCAAACATTTCAATTGCATTTGGCGGTGGCTTTGTGAACACCGAATTACGCAGCCTTAAAGATGTGCGTGTGTTTGAATTTTTTGATTTTATTTCTTTAGACGATGGCGAAGCACCAATTGAATGTTTGTGGAAATATATTCAAGGTGAAATATCAGTCGATAACTTAAAACGCACATTTATTTTACAAAGCGGTGCCGTGCGTTACGTCAACAATGCATCATGCGTCGATTATGCTTTTGCCGATACCGGAACTCCTGATTATTCCGATCTGCCTTTGGATAAATATATCCATGCGATAGAAATAATAAATCCCATGCACAACCTGTGGAGCAACGGACGATGGAATAAACTCACCATGGCACATGGTTGTTATTGGGGTAAATGCACTTTCTGTGATGTGTCGTTGCCCTATATTGCAGATTACAGTCCGCTCTCCGCAGGCATGATAGTAGATCGCATGGAATCCATGATAGCACAAACGGGTGAAACCGGATTTCATTTTGTTGATGAGGCCGCTCCGCCGGCGTTGATGCGCGAAGTGGCTGTTGAAATTTTGCGCAGGCAATTAAATGTTACCTGGTGGACTAACATCCGATTTGAAAAAAGCTTCACCCGCGACCTCTGTGTATTGCTGATGGCCAGTGGATGTATTGGAGTAAGTGGTGGTTTAGAAGTTGCATCTGACAGATTACTTGCTTTAATAAAAAAAGGCGTTACAGTTGAACAAGTTGCAATTGTGCTGCGCAATTTTACTGATGCCGGTATTATGGTGCATGCATATTTAATGTATGGCTTTCCATCACAGACAGATCAGGAAACGATCGACAGTCTGGAAATTGTGCGTCAGCTTTTTGATGCCGACGTTTTGCAATCAGCCTTTTGGCATCGCTTTGCCATGACAGCACATAGCCCCGTTGGATTGCAGCCGGAAGTTTTTAACGTAAATGCACATCGGGCACACAATATTGCATTTGCCGATAATGATGTAGAATTTACCGATATCACCGGTGGCGATCACGAAAAATTTGCTGAAGGATTGCGCATATCGCTATACAATTACATGCAGGGTGCCGGACTTGATCTTCCTTTACAAAAATGGTTTAATCACGGTATCCCAAAAACCACAATTACACCCGACCACATAAATCGCATCCTAGACAGAAATGAAATAAATATTCCAAAAGCAACGCAGCGCGTTATTTTCCTGGGATTATTACTCAGCGCATCCACGCGCACTAAATCAAAAAGAGGAAACATTTATACCGAAACCACACTTCAATTTCAATTCGAAGAAAATATATGCGAGCTGAAATTACCGGAGCCACACGCTTCATGGTTTCAATCTATACTACCAATGCTACATCCGGCACAACCTCAGCAAACAATATCAGCTCTCCAAAATTTGTATGCTCAACAAGGGTTGGAAGATTTTGAATTGTTTTGGGTGAATGAGCTGAGCGGTTTGTATGAGGTTGGGTTATTGGTGATTTAGGCAACCGGGAATAAATTTATTAGTTCAATTCGGAGCACAATTATTGTCTGAATCACGGATTATTGGGATTGAAGGATTACACGGATTGCCGGCTTAAGCACATTCCACAAATCAGCCCGCACACGAACACATGAACACAATTATTGTCTGAATCACGGATTATTGGGATTGAAGGATTACACGGATTGCCGGCTTAAGCACATTCCACAAATCAGCCCGCACACGAACACATGAACACAATTTCCAACATATTTCCCCTATCTTTATTTCACACTTAGAAAACCACATGATTCGCAGCATACAAATATTGGTCTTATCTGTCATTATTGCGGGCTGCAATTCGGAAAAAATATTTATTCCCACCGTACGGTTTGAAGAAGTTTTTTTTGGTGATGCGCCGCTTAATGAAGTTTATTTTACAAGTGCTACTACCGGAGTTATTGTTGGAGATGAGGGTCAGTTTTTACAATCGACCGATGGCGGTAGAACGTGGCTGCAGGTTGCCGAAGCTCCGATAGATATAAATTACAATGTCATTAGCTTCCCGACAACTTCGATAGGTTATGTGAGTGGCGATGGAGCCTTGTTAAAAACTGTAGACGGCGGCGTTACCTGGAATCTTATTTTTGAAGGATATCATTTCATTTATACTTGCTTTCCTACCGCAACAATCGGTTATGCAATTGATGGCAATTATGTATATAAATCAACTGATGGCGGAGAAACATGGAATGACATTTATGCCTATTCAAGCTGCGGAATTGCCCAGGCTCGTGCTATTTATTTCTATACTGCAAGTTCGGGATATCTTGTTGATGAAAGCTGGAGCTATGTAGCCACCAGCACCAGTGG
>JAIBBA010000037.1 GCA_019694895.1 Chitinophagales bacterium | reverse complement strand
CATGGCGGCAGGGTGCGTCCCTTACCGGGTTTTGCCGATTTCCCTACCGAAGCAGGTGCCGAATTTGTACATGGAAAAGGAAACGTGACAGGCACTCCCCCATCCTTTTTATGGAGTTCTATCAATGATTATAACCCTGATCTGCTATTAGAATATGGCTCGCATAAAGAGATGTATGATATCGGTGGTGTCATTAAAACTGAACCATATTGGGATGCCGATCTGGAAACATGTTGGCAGTTTTATCTGAACATGTATGCCTATACCGGTGATGAAATGCTGATGAGCGAATATATTGATACTGAATATGGCATTACACCTGCGCATCCTTATTGGCATTTTTATGAAGCATGGATAGGCTCAGAATTTGGAACCAGCGTAGATCGCATCGGTATGAAAAGCATTGCCATCAGTGAATTATTATGGCTGACAGGCGGCAAAGATTATTTGCTTGACACCTCTTATCGTGATCTTCTTGATACCTTGTTCTTCGCACCCATACTTGATAAAGTGCAATACAATCAGGTGGTTACCGGAATTGATTACTTTTTCCCCGGTGTTACAGTAACTGTTGCAGGTGGCGCTACATTTTCTGCAGATAAATGTATCATCGCAGTACCACTCCCCATTCTTAAGAATGCCGAAATAATATTTAATCCTCCACTGCCGATGCAAAATCAAACTGCCATCGATACATTGGATATGGGAGCAGGCATGAAAATATTTTTAAAATTCAGTACGAATTTCTGGGGTAGCGATATTGGTGATATTACAGTGGATGGATATTCTACTTTTTTGTGGGCCCCGGGCATCGATAAAACTGGTGCTACCAATAATGTGCTCATTTGCTTCATCATGGGCGAAAACGCAGAATACATGAGTGCCTTAGATGCAGGTGCTATTGATGTTGCGCTTGCAGAACTCGATGCCTTGTTCGATGGCGCCGCCACTGCTAATTATGTGGATGGATTTATTCAGGATTGGAGCAAAGAACCTCATATTAAAGGCGCTTATTCCTTTCCTGCTCCCAACACGTACACAACAGAAACGGATACCACACGTCTCGACCTTGCCACACCTGTTGACTGTAAATTGTTCTTTGCAGGCGAGGCAACGAATAATAATCACCCTGCCACTGTGCATGGTGCATTGGAAAGCGGTGCACGCGCAGCTGCTGAGATATTGGCATGTGGATTTAGCACAGTGCATACGCCTGAAACCGCATTTGCACAAGCGTATGCACACGACAATACAGCATTCTTTGCCATCACCGGAAATACATCAGGAACCTGGTCGTTATTATTGACCTCCATCGATGGAAAAACCGTGCATACGTTCATGGAAAATAGCAATATTCAAGGTGCACAGACATTTCAATTCCCATTGGGAAATATTGCATCAGGAAATTACATGCTCACCGCCATGCAAAATGGAAAAGTGCGCTGTAGTGTAATGATCAATAAGTCCTGATCAGGATTTTTCGTCGAGTAATTTTTCAAGTGCGTACATTTCATCGCGCAGACGTGCCGCTTCAAGGAAATCCATATCCTTGGCTGCTGCAAGCATTTTCTTCTTGGTATCGGCAATAGCTTTTTCCAATTGCGGCTTGCCCATCATATGCACCACCGGATCTGCAACAAGACTCAGTGATACATCCTGTGGTTCAATATATGCTTGTACCGACTTCTTATTATCCTTACCAATGGTAAATATCTCATCCGTAGATTTAATTACCGTTTTAGGTGTGATGCCATGTTCAGCATTATATTCCATTTGGCGCTGCCTGCGACGAGTAGTTTCATTGATCGTGCGCTGCATGCTGTCTGTAATTTTATCGGCATACATAATCACCATACCATTTGCATTTCTTGCTGCGCGACCGGCAGTTTGTGTAAGGCTTCGTGTATTACGCAAAAACCCTTCTTTATCGGCATCCATGATGGCAACCAGTGATACTTCAGGAAGGTCTAAACCTTCGCGCAATAAATTCACACCTACCACTACATCAATTCTCCCAATTCTCAAATCGCGCAGAATTTCAACGCGCTCAAGTGTTTCTACTTCGCTGTGTATGTATTTACAACGCACCCCCATCTTGAGCATATATTTCGAAAGCTCTTCGGCCATGCGCTTGGTAAGCGTGGTTACTAATATGCGTTCATCCTTTTTTATACGCTCATCTATTTCATGCAACAAATCATCAACCTGATTTAATGTAGGTCTGATTTCGATTGGAGGATCCAATAAACCTGTTGGTCGCACTACCTGATCAACTACTACCCCACCTGTTTGATTTAATTCAAAATCGCCGGGTGTTGCGCTAACGTAGATCACCTGATTCAATAAGGTCATGAATTCATCAAAACTCTGCGGTCTGTTATCCAATGCACTTGGCAATCTGAATCCATATTCCACCAGGTTCATTTTTCGTGCGCGGTCGCCACCCGACATTGCGCCTATTTGCGGGACTGTAGCGTGACTTTCATCAATTACAAGCAAGTAATCATCCGGAAAATAATCGATCAGGCAGAATGGTCGCTGACCTTTGGTTCTCCTGTCAAAAAATCGCGAATAATTTTCGATACCGGTGCAATATCCGAGTTCCTTGATCATTTCGATATCAAAATTCACGCGCTCACTCAAGCGTTTTGCTTCGATATATTTTCCGATGCTTTCAAAATATTTCACTTGAGCATCCAGCTCTGCATAAATATCAGTGATAATGGAAGGCAAAATATCCTTTGGAGCGATATACAGGTTAGCCGGGAATATGGCGATATTTTGAATGCGTTCCAGTTTTTTTCCATTCTCAGGATTGAATGTTTCAATCTCTTCAACCTCATCTCCAAAAAAAGTGATGCGATAACCAATATCGGCATAAGCTGGAAACACATCCACCACATCGCCATTCACGCGAAAATTTCCTCTTTTGAAGTCTACCGCCGCGCGACTATATAATGCGTCTACCAGGCGATGCAAAAAATAATTGCGCGACATTTTATCGCCAACATTTGCACGCACAATGCTGTCTTTAAATTCGGCAGGATTACCCATTCCATAAATACAGCTAACGGTAGCAACAACAATCACATCGCGTCTTCCACTCTGCAAACTGGTAGTAGTTTTCAATCGCAACTTTTCTACTTCCGCATTTATCGATTGATCTTTTTCTATATAAGTATCGGTAGTGGCAATATATGCCTCCGGCTGGTAGTAGTCGTAATAACTGACAAAATACTCCACGGCATTATTCGGAAAGAACTGCTTGAATTCACCATACAACTGTGCTACCAATGTTTTGTTATGCGATAAAATCAGCGTAGGCTTTTGCAGATTCTGAATCACATTGGCAATGGTAAAGGTCTTACCACTACCGGTAACACCCAGCAACACCTGCGATGGTTCACCGGCCAACAATCCTTCGGTAAGTTGTTTGATGGCACCGGGTTGGTCGCCCGTAGGGGAATATTGACTGATCAGTTCAAATGGCATATGGAAAAACCCGAAAAATACGGAAAATGAATGGCACCTTTATTGCAATAAACACCTTATAACAAAAAACGTTTCATTAATTTTGCACAAAATTACGATATGCGTTTCAGAGAGATTACCGCAATAACAGGACTTGGCGGTTTGTATAAAATGGAGTCACAAAAAGCATCAGGACTCATTGTTACTTCACTTGCCGAAGGATGGACAAAATTTATTTCCAATCGCGAACACCTCTTCTCCCCACTTGAAAATATTGCCATTTACACGAGTGATGATACCGTTGAATTACTGGAAGTGATGCTCAAAGCGTATGAGCAAAAAGATAGCAATCCACCTGTCGATGCAAAAGCCGATAATGGCACATTGAGTACTTACTTCGAAAAGGTATTACCGGAATATGATCGCGAAAAAGTACATATCAGCGATATTAAAAAATTCATCAAATGGTTTGCCATACTCGATGAAAAAGGTGTATTAAAAACCGAATTAGAAGAAAAAGCTAAAGAAGCAGAGGCAGAAAAAGCTACCGACGAAAAATCGGAATAAATAATAACTTAACAGAAACCTTGAAACCCTGCTCAACCGGCAGGGTTTTCTTTTATGGTAACACGATCTGTTGCACAAATCTGGCAGTTCCACTTGTCAATACTACCAGATAGCATCCGGCCGACAAACCGGAAGTATCTAATGTAAAGCTTGATGCTTGTGTATCATTTTCTTCATCCAACAATTCTCTTCCCATCATGTCAAATATCTGTGCCTTAACGGCATGAACACCACTTGCCTGATATTGAACATAAATCATATCATTCGAGATGGCATTAACAGTGCAATCTATAGTAGCAATATCATCCACTTTAACCGGCACATTATCCGGGTCTTCCGGAATAAAAATCGCATCATAATAAATATGATCTCCGGAAGCATCGTCTTCATTATTTGAAGCATTTACCGCCACATAAAATCCAACTTCTCCGGTACTTTCATCGGGTGTCCAGTTGAAAGTCCAGGTTCTGGATCCTGAGCCTGCAGTTCCTGTAGATTTATGTGTGATGTATTTTCCTCCACCGGTAAGTTTAGTCTCCGTAGCATCAATTACACTCATGTCACCCATCCTGTCTCCATCAAGGTTTTGCGGTGAAGCCTGAAATCCAAATTTCACAATATCGGCTTCGGTAACAGTTACGGTAACCAAATAAGTTTCTCCTGCCAGATAGCCGCTCGCAGGCACATTGGTGCTTATCAATCCTATTTGTTCTGAGGCAGTTCCTGAATGACACATCGTATGGGCACAAGTCTGATCATCACCCGGAGAACCGGTGTTGCCGGAAGGTGCCCCATCATTTTTTGCGAATGAAATACTTATCACACCCATAATGATCAACACGCCGAAAGCAGCGCTGATCAACTTAGTTGGAAACTGTCGCGCAGAAAACATATGCCTGAATTATCTGTTTATACACGAAATTAGAAAAACAAATTTTATTGAGTGTCATTTTTTCATCAGATCGAGAATCTGACTCGCCGCCTGTCCGGATTTAACATTTGATATCACGTGCTCAATGCGACCTTTATCATTGATCAGAAAAGTAATTCTATGAATAGTGGTAATCACCTTCCCCATAAATAATTTATCGCCATAAACTCCAAACGATTTACATATTTTCAGATCCGTGTCTGCAAGTAAAATAAAGGGCAGGTTATACTTTTTGGTGAACTTCAATTTGCTTTCTACCGGTGCATGCGATACACCTATCACCGTGATTCCGGCTTTTAGCAAAGCAGCATGATTATCGCGCAGATTGCAGGCTTCCTTTGTGCAGGTTTCCGTGTCATCGTTAGGATAGAAATACAACACATACCATTTCCCCTTCATGGAGGCTGCGGTGATTTTATTGCCGTATTGATCGGAGGCACTAAATGCAGGGACCTTATCTCCCGGCTGTAAGGTTATTATTTCCTTCATCAGAAATTCGGGCGAAGGTGTGATGTGGCATAAAATGCGTTGATATGTTGCACTATTTCTTCGGGTTCATCAGAAACAAAAAACAGATCAAGGTCCTCTTCACTGATATTATGTTCTTTGTGCAACATTGTTTCGCGCATCCATGCCAGCAATCCCTTCCAATAAGTTTTACCTACCATGATAACAGGGACACGTTCAATTTTATGTGTTTGAATAAGCGTTAATGCTTCAAACAATTCATCCAGCGTACCAAATCCACCGGGCATGAAAATAAATGCCTGAGCATATTTCACAAGCATTACCTTGCGCACAAAGAAGTATTTGAAATTGATCAGTTTATCGCGATCGATATACGGGTTGTGACTCTGTTCATAAGGCAACTCGATATTTAATCCCACAGATTTACCGCCTTCCTTATAAGCGCCTTTGTTGCCCGCTTCCATGATACCGGGTCCACCGCCGGTTATAATACCAAAACCCTCTCCTACCAATCGCGCTGCAATTTGCTCCGAGAGTTTATAAAATTTATGATCAGGCTTTGTTCTTGCAGAGCCATAAATTGAAACACAGGGACCAATTTTATCCATCGTCTCAAATCCATCTACAAATTCGGCCATGATTTTGAACATGCGCCAGCTCGACTGCGCACTGATTTCAGTCCAGTCTTTTGTTTTAAACAATTTTTTCTTGCGATACTTTTCAGCCATAAAAATGTATTAAGCCGTTTGAATATTATTTTGCTGAGGAGCCTTCGAAATTACATATAAACCCACAAAGGTCAAAATACCATTGATGAGCAACAACTCATTACCTATCTGATATCCATTAAACCACGTTACAGAGTTCTCATTGAGGTAATAACAGGCAACAGGCGGCAACAAGCATATCAGTAATACCGCCTTCGCATTGAGACTGCGTTTTGTTAAAATGCCGAATGCAAATAATCCAAGCAAAGGCCCATAGGTATATCCCGCTGCTACAAACACCTGATTTATCACAGCATCATTATTTAGTGCATTAAATACAATTATCACTATCAGCAATAGCACGGCAAATAACACATGTATTAAATGGCGTTGACGTCTATGCTTACCACTTTCATTGCCATTTGGATCCCATTTCAGCACATCTATACAAAAACTGGTAGTTAAGGTAGTGAGCACAGAATCAGCGCTCGAAAAAGTAGCTGCCGATATCCCCAGAATAAATACAATTGCCGCAAATACGCCCAGATGATCTAAGGCAAGCATGGGAAATAAATGATCTGTTCTTGCCGGTAATGTCAATTGGATACTGTCGGCATATGCATACAACAATGAACCAAGGCTTACAAAAAACAGATTAATAAATATCAGCACAAAGCTAAACCACATGATATTTTTTTGAGCCTCAGGTAAGGTGCGCATACTGAGATTTTTCTGCATCATATTCTGATCAAGACCGGTCATTACAATGGCAATCAATGCGCCGCTGATAAACTGTTTGAAGAAATAATTCTGTTTCATCGGATCCCAGAAAAATATATTATTATAATTACTGTCGCGAACAGTTTGCACAATTCCTCCTGCATCTAAATGCAATGCTCCCGCAATTACTACAATAGATAACAACACACCTGCCAGTAAAAATGAACTTTGTAAGGTATCTGTCCACACCAAAGTTTTAATCCCACCTTTATACGTGTATAATAATATCAATACAATAACTGCAGTAACCGTTACCTCAAAAGGTATACCGAATGAGTCGAAAATAAATAATTGTAAAACGGTAGCAGATACATACAAGCGAAATGCAGCGCCAATCAATCTCGAAAGAATAAAATACAAGGAACCTGTTATTTGCGCATTCCTGTTAAATCGCTCACCTAGATAAGTGTATATAGAGGTGAGGTTCATTTTATAATACAGGGGCAACAATACTTTTGCAATCACATAATATCCCACCAGATAACCCAACACCATTTGCATATAACCGAATTGTTGTGTTGCTACGCTTCCGGGAACACTAACGAAAGTAACCCCACTCAATGAGTCACCAATAAGACCAAAAGCAACTGCATACCATGGCGAAGATTTATTACCAAGGTAATAGGCGCTATCTGTGGCTTTTCTGCCGGTAAACCAGGATATAGTAAACAACAATCCGAAATAGGCTAAAAGCACACAAAGAAATAACCAACCTGCCATAATGTATTGTCCTTATCGCCTGCAAAATAGCAGGTTTTATTGAATCACCTTTTGAGGATATGCACAAAAAAAGGATGAGTGTATGCTCATCCCTATTTCGTTATTTCCATTCAGGAAATTTATGTCTTCTTCTTTTTCACTTTGTTGATATGACGTGGTCCCGGGCAACCAAGCTGGTCTTTTGCCGAAGTGCGGAAACCTTCATCAAGACCTTTAATCAGGTTACGGCTGAAGGTAATTCCCAACCACATATACCAATCGGTATTGGTAGGATCGCCGCGCCAGTCGTTATTGCCATAGTCAAATGGTTCGCCACCAAGATATTCTCCGCTTCTATTGCTGAGGTTATAAGCATCGATACCATTAGATTCTATCAGGAGGTTGCGGTCTACGTAAGTTCGACTCACATCATCTAAATAATCTGTAAAGGTCCAACGAGCGCCATATTCCAAACCCATATTCCATCTTTCGGTGAGTGCCCATTTAAAGCCAACACCAAATGGAATAGCAAATTCATACAGGCGGTATTTATCGCGGTAAGGAAAATATTCGGACCCCTGACCTTCTGTTCCAAGTGGTTGAAGATCATACCATTCACCTTCATAATATGCCTGCGGATTAAAATGGAAAGCGGCAACCCCGGCATATACATACGGTGAATAGCGCTGCTTAAATTCTACAGGGCGATATCCGAAAAAATTATATTCAAAAGTAAATGCAGCTTCAGTTACCGGAGAAGTAAAACTCAAATTACGGGCTTTAAGATTTGCACGATCGCTATTAGCATCAGCAGCTGAAACGGTTCCGCTGTATACATTAAACTTCAAACCCATTTTATGATCAAGGTTATATTTGATATAACCTCCATAGGCAAAATGCGATTCATCGGCAACCACATAATCATGCGTCATGTCGCCATAATAATTGGCTACACCACCCATAACACCTACTTCAAAATAGGACATCTGCGCGGCCATGGAGCCGGACAGTGTAAGTAAACCGAGGAGTTGTAATACTTTCATCCTTTTTGCGTGTAGCAATCTTTTAACAAAAATAGCAATTTAGAACGGATATAAAAGAATCTTAGCGGGTATATAACGTTTAAATGACACAAAAAGTGTTTAGTATGTCGAAAAAAAGCAACAGTGTCAGAGTTTGAGGTTCACCCCCGGGCAATCCATTTTCTTTCTGGACTTGCGCAAACCGGGCTTTTTCGGGTTGTCACTGGCCTTGTATTTTCTCGACTCCCATCCCTTCACTTCGTAGTTTCTCGAGATAGTTACGCCGGTAAAGATGTACCAGTCTTTATTGGTATCATCGCCACGATATTTTTTATCATCTCGAAGCACCTCAAAGCCTCCATTCATTTCATCCGTACGATTCGATAGCTGCCAGGCAATATCACCATTATCAGCCAACAGTATCTCTTTGGCAATGTAGGTTGTACTAACATCATCCAGATAATCGGTAGTGGTTTTACGATATCCTATCTCAACCCCTACATTCCATTCGGGCGAAATAGAACCCTTGATTCCAAACCCTACCGGATATGAGTATTGCGTAAGCGGATATAATTTCCTGTCGGGATAGGCCGGATTCCCCTGTCCTTCTGTCCCCAAGGGCTGCAGGTCATACCAAACCCCTTGATACTGTGCCATAGGGTTGAAATGAAATATCGCGATACCAAAATAGATGTATGGCGACATGATGTTCCACTTGTACTTAGGGTTATACCGCTTCAGAAAGACTTCAAACACCGCAGATGCCTCTTGTACCGGGCTGACAAAGCTGAGATTTCGCTCTTGTTTCCATTCTTCGGTGGAGTTGTCGTCATTGCCCGAAATAAAGCCTGAATACAAACTCCCCTTCAGTCCGAACCAGTAATTAAGATTGAATTTGTAAAAAGCCCCGTATGAAAGATGCGTCTCCGTAGGTACAAAAGCCACCGGTGCCAGGTCTCCCTGGTAGTTACTTACCCCACCGAATGCTCCAATCTCTAGGTATTGCTGAGCTTGTGTGCCTAGTGGGATAAATGATAACAGAACAATATACAGTGCCCTCTTCATGAACTTGAACATAGCCGCAGAAAATGCTGCCTACAAATTTGCTTAATCGCGTAAGCAAATCCTACTTGAAAGGTCAAAAATACCGCTTTTTAACTATACAGCCTGATGTCACTTTTTAAAGTATTCCCTGCCATTATAACAATTGTCTCTATTTTTGTTCAGTTCAAGCAACATCATGAGATCAAAAAAGGTAACACTTACACTTGCACTTTTTGGCGGCAGCACGGGCGCCGATCGCTTCTATTTAGGTCAGAATACCGCCGGATGGCTTACAATACTGCTTTGCTGGCTGGTGCTTCCCGGGGCTGTTTATGGCATCATGCGCTACAACCTATACCCCAACTGGGAACCCTTTCTGTTGGCCAGGTACGCCCTTCCCATCCTGTTTCATGTGTTTGCTACAGGTCGGTATTTGATCATGTCTGAGGAATCTTTCATGTCACAAAACGTCAAAAAAAGTAATACTTTTCCGATGGTTTTGCTCAGTTTTGTCATTACGGCCATTCTCATAGTAGGCAGCTCCCGACTGCTTCAGACGGTTCAGATAGTGGATATCGACAAGGCCGAAGTGCAAGCAGTGCTATCGGCAGAAACGATGTCACAAGAGTTCAGAAATGATGAAGAAGCTTATCGCAAGGAATACGACAATAAGACCTTGCAAATAGAGGGCGTAGTGGTTGAAACGGGCAACGACTTCGAACTGGGAACCTATTTTGCACTCCGCGGGAAGGATGGAGATCCATTTGGCATCAAGTGTTACTTCCTTGGCGACCACCTCAAGGAGGCAGAACAGGTTGTTATGGGCGACAAGGTTACCATGAAAGGCATCGCCAATGGCAATAAACTTGAAAACTGCACTTTATTAGAACGCAATGGCGAGAAAGTAAAGTGATCCGTAACTTCACGTCTTTATAATTACTGTATAGTGAATCTACCCTCACAATGGATGGAAAATGCTGTTAATGAGTTTGCCAAGCTTCCCGGCATAGGCAAAAAAACAGCATTGCGTCTGGTCTTACATATGATGAAACAACCTCAGGATCAGGTGGCCGCTTTTGGTGCCGCTATGCTGAAACTGAAAACAGATATTCATTATTGTCCCAAGTGCCATAACCTCAGCGATCATCCCGGTGCCGAATGCAGTATATGCTCCGGTCCGCGACGCGATCATCATACCATTTGTGTGGTCGAATCTATCCGCGATCTCATTGCCATCGAAAGCACAAATCAATATCACGGTGAATATCATATTTTAGGTGGGGTGATATCACCTATCGAAGGCATGGGGCCGGAGCAATTATTTATTGATGACCTTATTGCAAAAGTAAATAGCGGCACATGTAATGAAGTGATCATGGCATTAAATCCTACAATAGAAGGTGATACTACAGTATACTATATCACCAAAAAGATCACGAAACAAAATGTGCGCATAACTTCCATAGCACGTGGCATTTCTTTTGGTGGTGAATTAGAATATACCGATGAACTTACGCTTGCCCGCTCATTGGCTACCCGCAGGCCTTATGATAATTATATGCAGCAAAGCGAATGATCAAACTCAGCATCATCATAGTAAATTATAATGTCAAGTATTTTCTTGAACAAGCTGTGTTGAGTGCTATTAAAGCATGTGCTAATATTCCGGCAGAAATTATCATAGTTGACAATAATTCTTCTGACGGCAGTGTATCATTTATTCATCAAAAATTTATTGACCTTCAAAATTCTCACACCCCTGTTCACCTTATCGCCAATCAGGAGAACACCGGTTTTTCAAAGGCAAACAACCAAGGTATAGCCATTGCGAAAGGCGAATATATTTTATTACTCAATCCCGATACCGTTGTGCAGGAAGACACTTTTGAAAAATGTCTTGCATATATGGACGCACATCCGAAAGCGGGTGGCATGGGGGTTAAAATGATAGATGGGAAAGGCGCATTTCTGGCTGAAAGTAAACGGGCATTTCCAAGTCCGGAAGTGGCGTTCTATAAGGCTTTCGGACTGGCAAATCTCTTTCCGGATTCAAAAGTTTTCGGCAAATATCACTTGGGGTATTTATCTGAAAACGAAAACCATGAAGTGGACGTGCTTGCAGGTGCGTATATGCTCATTCGCAAGCGTGTGCTGGAAGAAATCGGATACCTTGATGAAACATTTTTCATGTACGGCGAGGATATCGATCTCAGTTATCGCATCGTGAAAAAAGGGTATACGAATATTTATTTCGCCGACACTTCCATCATTCACTATAAAGGTGAGAGCACTAAAAAAGCAAGCTTTAACTATGTTAAAATGTTTTATACCGCGATGAAGATTTTCGCACAAAAACATTTTAGCGGACCCAGGGCAGGATTATTTGTTTTATTTCTTAATACCGCCATTTATTTCCGCGCAGGAATTGCAGCCCTGATGCGTATGCTTGGAAAAATGGCTTCCCCACTTTTTGATGGCGCATTATTATTCAGTGGATTATTTCTGGTGAAATTATATTGGGAATATTATGTAAAATATATTGAAGGTGGCACTTATCCCGATGCTTATTTATATATCAATGTACCGGCGTACATGTTGATATGGCTTTTTACTTTATTTTTAAGTGGTGGTTACGACAACAATGCCACTCCTGGCCGCATCGTGCGCGGGATGGTATGGGGAACATTCATTATTGCTGCTGTATATGGTTTCCTGCCCGAACATTTGCGCTTTTCTCGCGGTATGATTATAGCAGGCGCTGCATTAAACATTGCATTGCTGATCGGCGCAAGAGGTTTTTTGCATTTTATCAAATACGGCAACATACGATTTGGCGAGGCGCCTGATAAACGCATATTGCTTGTTGGCGGCGTCAAAGAAATTACACGTGCGCAGCAATTGTTAAATACACTTCAGCTCGGTAACCAGTTAATTGGATTTGCAGGAAACAATAAAAACATTGAGCACCCTCTGTTGCTAGGAAATATTGACGAATTACCGCTCATCATCAGAAATTTCAGAATCAATGAAGTAATATTTTGTGCCGATGACGTGCCTGCTACCGAAATCGTAAGGCTTATGACCTTGTGTGGAAAGCTTACTGATTTTAAAATAATTCCTCCCGGAAGCGACAGTATTATCGGCAGTAATTCCAAAAACACTGCGGGTGATATCTATACCATGGAAGTGCAGATGAATATTCATCATCCTCAGAAACAAAGAAGCAAGCGACTCCTTGATATATTGATTGCAACCTTCGGGATAGTACTCAGTCCGCTACTGATTTGGTTTATGGACAATAAAGCCGGATTCCTTAACAATTGCTTTCAGGTTTTATGGGGAAGGAGATCGTGGGTGGGTTATATATCTAGCTCTTCGGGTATTTCATCGAACGGGCAAAAGCTTCCGACCTTGTTGCCGGGCGTATTGCACCCGCTTTCTGCCGGAACTACCGTAACCATTGCCCCGCATATTGCCGAAAGAGTAAACTTCATGTATGCCAGAGATTACACCCCGGCAGCAGACCTCATGATCATAAAAGGAGCCTGGCGACGGTTGGGTGGAATGGAAACCGTAATGTAAATTTGTTGTCGCATACAACTATTTACAGATAACCTTTCTCTTACTAACACACGCATATTGCAATGAAAAAGCTATCAACCCTACTCTGTGCTCTCGTTTTGGGCACCGTTTTACTACGGGCTCAGGCGCCAACACAACCAAATTTCGTGTTGATCGTTGCCGATGACCTGAATGACTATGTTCAGGGATTCAGTGGTCACCCGCAGGCAAAAACGCCAAACATCAACAAAATTGAAAAAAAGGGCACCACCTTCACCAGTACTTATTGCGCAGGTCCAAAATGCGCACCGAGCCGCACAAGTATGATCACCGGTAAAGACACCTACTATACTAAGGTGTACAACAACGATGACATCGGCTGTAAAAATTTCCGAAAAAACTTCAGGGAAGAAAAAGGAAATGAAGTAGTGTTTACCATTCCTGAATTATTAAAGGACAGCGGAGGATATTTCACATATACCTTAAGTAAAGTGATGCATTGTTATCCTGGTCTTCCTGATTATGATACATCAAATGTTGCCATGTGCGATAAAGGCTTGTCGTGGAACAAAGCCTTCTCATACGGACAAGGTGGCGATATGACTGATGTATTGGATTATGGCGATGAACATGATGATGGGGTAACCGGATTCAACTTTGCGGTAATTCCTGACACCATGGAAGACAATACCGTTGATTATATCATTACAGATTCAGCGATTTCTTTCATTGAAGACTATGCATCAAATCCTGCCACTTATTGCAACAAACCATTTTTCCTGGCTATAGGATATAAGCGCCCGCACGGTCCTTTTTATGTGCCTGAAAAATATTTCTTGCCTTATTATAACACAGATTATTATTCAGTTCCTTACGACAAGCCATATAATGATCCTGTAGGTGCTACGCCTTACAATGGAGTGGTAATGCCACCTCAGCCCGATCCGATGTGGAGCGATTATACCAGCTTACCTGACGATCTTGTTGGCAAGGCCATGAATGAAGAAGATTACGTGCATCCCGACTTTTTGGAGTTTGGCGATTACATGATGGGATTGATACCTCCTCCGGAAATTGCTGCCGGATTATCTGATTCAGAAAAGACTTTTATTCTTCAGGAATCTGAGCGCGCAAATGGTATCATTGCATACCTTGCTGCCATTAAATTCTTCGATGCACAGGTTGGTCGTTTTTATGATGAGATAAAATCACATCCTGAAATATTTAATAATACTGTATTTATCATCACCAGCGACCATGGTTATTCATTAGGTGAAAAAACACACTGGCGCAAAGGTTGTTTGTGGGAAACGGATGTACGCATTCCTATGGTAATTGCAGATATGCGTACTCCGGTTAAAAAAACATGTAAACGTGTAGTTGGCAATATTGATTTGATGCCTACTATTCTTGAAATGGCCGGCGTAGATGCACCTACTTTTCCTGATGGTTCACCATACATGGATGGCGTAAGCTTAACACCACTCCTTGCCAATCCAAATACACCTTGGGATAAACCGGTTGTATCTGCATTGCAATTACATGGTTATGCCGAAGGATTTTGCTTCCCTCAATACAGCGTGCGCGATGAAGAATATCACTACATCCGTTATCAAACAAATGGTGCTACCGCTCCTGCTTGTAACGAAGCATTAAGTGTTTTTCAGGAAGAATTATATCGCATCGGAAAAAATAAAAACATCGACCCGTACGAATGGAATAACCTGGCAGATAACCCTGCTTACGATGATGTGAAAGCACATCTGGCTAGTTTCCTACCGGGTGGAGTAAATTACTTGCAATTCGATCGCACCGCTTCCGCAGATGATGCTGCTATGGCTGTTCAGGCATTTGGCGTTTTTCCAAATCCAACAAGTGAATATGCCAATTTCCGTATGGAAGGATTTACACCCGGTGCAGCAACTTTACAGATCACTGATTTGATGGGACGCATCATCCGTAACGATGAGGTTACTGTTGATGAAAATGGTTACTTGGAAGTATCATATAATGTAACAACTATCCAACAAGGATATTACATTGGTAGAGTTATTCAAGGTAATGACAGCATGCAAACAGAATTTATCGTTGCACGATAATTTCAGCAATTAAATAAAACAAAAGACCCGGATCGAGTTTTCATCCGGGTCTTTTTATTTATAGTAAATTATGAATTGCGGTTCGGCAAAAATTAAATAGGATAAGAATCGAGGGGAATTTTTTAATTAGTCAATAATTCTAACGATTCAAATTCGTAAAGAAAGCAGACTTTATGATGCAGCGCGTTCACTGCCAATTTTTTCCTGTACTTTGGCCTGAAGCCAGCCAATATCAGCCACCTGTCTTGTTTCATCAATACGCTCCATCAATTCCTGCAGTTTCGGCTTGTCGCGCTTAGTGAGTTTCGACAGCTTTTCAATAAATTTCAGGAAGTTGTTATAAAGTTGCTTTACGTTGTCGGAGAGTGTTTTATTTCTACGGAGATACACTTTAAATGCCTCGATAGCACTTTGCATAGGATCCCATTCATCGAGTTGATAATATATTTTTATCTGCATGGTGCGTGTATCGAGCGCATAAAAAATATCAGTGAATTCAACCTGATTTACCAGGCGCAAAGCTTCACCATATTGTCCCTTGTAAAACATCAAGGCACCCATATTGTAGCTGTAGGCGTTAGAGCGGAATTTTTCGTTGAGGCGCGATTTGAATTGCTTGATAAATTGCTCGGCCCATTCATATTCTCCTACACGCAAAGCAGCCACTACAATGTTTTTATACGTCCATGGTGAAAGATCCCCGTCAACTGTCAGCAATCCTTTTTCGAGTGCGGAGCGACTTAGATCAAAATACTCACGCAAATATTTCTTATCGCCTGCATTTATTTTCCGTATGGTGTAGTTCTGGGCATAGGCATACATATCGCGCGCTTCGTTGTGCGGGAATTTTTCGGTATGCTCGTTCAGCAACAATTTGAGTTTTTCGAAATGCACTTCATTTTCACCTTCAACGAATGTCATCAATATCTGATAGTAAATACCAATTGACGGATAATCATCATAAGACTGATCCCGCAGGTGATCTGAAATTTCTTTTAACAAACGCAAGGTATAATCCGACGCCACTAATTTCTGACGGTTGATGAGCTCGCAGGAATATTTAAGTTTTGTGGATAAATAAAACAGATCGAGGTAGTTTGCTGCTTCCTGAAGACTGGCGTCATAGGCTCTTTTTTTCTGCCTGTCGAAAAAAGTATTTAATTCACTTTGTAATAAAAATGCTTTGTAGAAATACGGTGCATTTCGAAACGGATCAGCATCCAGGGTTGTTCTTGCTTCTCGTAACGTCTGCTCAAAAAATTTATCAGCTTCCCAGCTGTTATACATATTCAATAAATGCACATAGCCCTCCATGTCGTCTGCCATGTGCTGATTATATCTGATGAAGCCTTCAATATGCTCCACAATATCGCTCATCAGATAACCCAGTTTCTTCTCATTGATATCAATGCCGGGAATACCCTTCTGTAAGATGCGGTCTTTTTCTATTTGTCGCGATTCAAAATCCGGGGCGTACTTCTTTACATACTGATAAAACACACTCAATTGCTCATCCTTATTGAAGAATGGCGATTCCAGATACTCTCCAAACCTGGTCAACTCCTTTGTGCTGAAATGTTTCAGCATCTGTATCATCTTGCTCTTGTACATCCTCAGGCGCTCTTTACAAGCCCCGAAAGATACGAGTTTTGTCGGAAATGCGATATGTAAGGTGCATAACCAAATCAACAAACAAATTCACAATTTATTGATTTTCAATTATTTTCAATTTTTTCAATAATAATTGAATAATAAAATGGCAAAAAAATGCTTCGGAAAACGTGGAAATTGGAGAAAGATGTCCTTTTTTTAGCCTATGGAAAGTAGTTTCTTTACATTGTCGAAAAAGACCTATGGCATGATTAGATTGGAAAACCCTTTGAATTCAGCTTTGCGAGCAATGATGGCTTTATCCCTGGTAATAGGGCTGTCTGCTGCAGTGGATGCTCAAACCACTACGATAGCTGTTAATGACAGCATTAAGATTTGTGAGGGAACCGACGTGATGATCGATGTGCTGTTGAATGATATTGATCCGGATATTGAGATCCTTGAAACAGATATTATTGCGGGACCTACCTCGCCGTTGATCGACTATGATGATGATGCACTTCCTGAAGGCAGTTATAATATTTACATTGATCCCACTTTTGTTGGTGAAGATTATATTCTGTATGAGGTATGCGGTGAAGATGACCTTTGCAGCATGGGTGTAATAGTTATCATAGTAGCAGGAACAGATGCATGTGTTTGGCCCGGAGATGCAAATCAGGATAATATTTGTAATGCTGCAGATATATTACCAATCGGTTTGTATTACGGGTTGATGGGACCTGACCGCGATGATGATGATGGTTCATGGGAAAATACATTTGCAGATGAGTGGACAGATGTGCCGGGAGCTTATTATCCCAATCCAAAATATTCAGATATCAATGGTGATGGTATTGTTGATGGCAATGACACTACTTACCTCGTTGCCAATTACGGTTTCATCAGCGATGTATATACGCCGTATGAAGCTGTCGGCGGTGCTGATGACCCGGCAATATCACTTGGTATTTTCAGCGATACAATAGAAACAGGAACAGCAGTTACCATTCCGATATATTTCGGAACTGATTTAATTCCTGCTTCCGGCATTTATGGTATCGCATTCGAATTATCTTATGACGCTACATTAATAGATCCATCAAGCGTGCATGTATCATTCTATGACAGTTGGCTGGGAACAATGGGTGATGACATGTTTGCATTGCAACATAACGATGAGGCTACAGGAGTTGTAGAAGTAGCCGTAACACGCAATAATCAAATTGCCAGAACCGGGGCCGGATATTTTGGTCAGGTAAGTTTTGTGATGGAAGATAATATTGCCGGAAAAACAACAGGTCAAATAACATCAACAGCAAGCTTCTGTATCAGCAAACCAAACGCCGTTGACGGACTCGGAACCATTACACCGGTGCAGATCAGTTGCGACTCGGTTGTAGTTATTGATTTCAGCAACAGCATTGATAATACAAGTTCGCGTGGTATTCAAGTTTTTCCAAACCCGGCAAGTGCTGAATTAACGGTTACACTTCCTGAAAGCGAGGCAACCATACATTTAATCAATGCACTTGGTCAGGAAATTATGACTATGCAAGCTAACAACACACAGATTACAATTCCTGTAGCATCAATTCCTGCAGGTACTTATATGATTCAAATTTCAGGAGCACATATTAATCACACACAACAATGTATCATTCAACATTAAAAATTAATACCATGAGAAGTTGGATAACACTATTCACAAGTTTATTTATTTTTTCGGTTGCGCAAGCATCAAATCCGGCTGCAGATTGTGTTGCAGCTTTTGAATATGAAGTAAGCGGCGCCACTGTTTATTTTATTGATGGCTCAACAGCAGATCCCGGTCCGATCTTAGAATGGTTTTGGGATTTTGGTGATGGCACCACATCTACGGAATCAAACCCCGTGCACACTTATGCTGAGCCCGGTGAATATGATGTTTGTTTAACCATTCACTCCGATGGAGGTTGCTTTGATGATAAATGCGAAAGCAATATTCCTGTTGATGGCGGTGGCGCTGATTGTGTTGTGACCGCATCGTTGGTCGCAATTGATGGTTCATCAGGACATTTTATTGCAGAAGTAACGCCTGCAGCCGATATAGTTACCTACACCTGGAACTGGGGTGATGGCGGACCACTATATAGCGAAACAACAACAGGTGCGGCATCAGACCCTTGGCATACCTATTCAGATCCGGGCTTCTATACAGTTTGCGTTACCATTACTACCGGTGCCGGATGTACAGATGAATATTGTTTTGAAATTGAAATACCTGCCGCCGGCGATTGCTATGCTCTTTATGAATATACCCTAGATGGTGGTTTAGTGCATTTTTATGAAGCTGCAGGTGGTGGCGATATTGTTTCTTATTCCTGGGATTTCGGTGATGGCAGCATAAGCACAGATCCAAACCCATCTCATATTTGGGCAGCTGAAGGAACTTACCTTGTTTGCCTTACCATTGAAACAGCAACCGGATGCAGCGACACCTATTGCCATGAAATTACTATTGGTGGTGGTGGTGATTGCACTTCCGATTTTGAATTCGACCTCGATGGATTAACAGTTCATTATTTTGAAACTGCGCACGCAGGCGGTGGTGGTGCAGATATCGTTTCTTATTATTGGGATTTTGGTGATGGCACTTCATCAGATGCACCAAATCCAATTCACACATACACCGAAGAAGGAACTTATTTAGTTTGCCTTACCATTGTAACAAACACCGGTTGCACAAGTACATATTGTCATGAAGTACATGTTGAACTACCTACCGGTGATTGTCTTGCATCCTACGTTGTTTCATCAATTGAACTTACACCTGATGGTTATGTAATACATATCGAAAATACTTCTACATCAGGAGGTGATATTACAACTACAACCTGGTATTATGGTGATGGCACTATTGGCGATAGCTACGATGCAGAGCATGTGTATACCGAAAGTGGTACGTATATTATTTGCCTGGTGATAGCAACTGCAGATGGATGTGTTGATGAGTACTGCACATCTGTAGTTGTTGGCGAACCGGGATGCAGCAGCTTCTTTGAATTTACAACTGACGGACCTGCCGTACATTACTTTGAAGGTGCCGATGGTGGTGGATATGATATTGTTAGTTATTTATGGTCGTTTGGCGATGGCACTTTTAGCGATGGACCAAATCCGATTCACATTTATACCGAAGCAGGTACTTATGAAGTTTGTTTAACCATCACTACAGCAAGTGGTTGCGTAAGTACTTATTGCCATATCGTAATTGTAGAAGAAGGTGGTGAATTCTGCGCGGCAGGATTCGAAACTGATGGCATTGAAGAAACACCGGATGGATGGATGGCCCATTTCGCCAATACTTCCATTGGTTCAGACCTATACCATTGGACGTTTGGCGATGGCGGTGTTTCTGAATTGCCAAATCCTAGTCACTTATTTGAAACTGCAGGCATCTACGCTGTATGCTTAACAATTGGTGTTGGTGGTGGCGATTGCTTCGATAATTATTGTGAAGAATTGTTTGTTGGCGGCGATGATGATTGCGTGAATGCAGGCATCATAGATTCTACTATGGATTGCGTTGAAGTTTACGAACCGGTTTGCGGTTGCGATAATGTTACTTACGACAATAGTTGCTATGCACAATATTATGGTGGTGTAGTTTATTGGACTGAAGGCGCCTGCGGCACTACTGCAGTACAGGAAGAAAATATTTTCGGAAGTGTTCAGGTATCTCCGAATCCTGCTAACCAACAATTACGTGTAAACTATCACCTTGAATCCGGTGCAGATGTTCGCATTGAAATGATTTCTCTGACAGGTCAATCTGTTATTATTCCAATATATCATCAATCAGTTGCAGGAAATTATTCTGTTGAGATCAACACATCAACATTATCCGAAGGCATCTATTTTATCCGCTTAGCTGCTGCAGGTGATGCTCAAATGGTGAAAGTGATCGTCACACATTAATTAGTAACCCTAATGGTTAACAAAAGCCGTTGCCGAAAGGTGATGGCTTTTTTTGTGTGCGAGTGCAGTAAACTTTGCGCCTTCACCTCTTTGCTGTCTTAGCGCGAATACGCCTCACTACTGGCCTTTCCATTAAACATAGAAAGGGTGCAAATATCACTGCGGAATAAAATTTTTCAAGAGAATATAATTGCATTAACCATTTACGCGTCAGCGTTAAAAACTCCCGCACCTGCTAACCTTCAAACTTGCAGATTGCGAGGCAGCTATCACCCCGATTTAGATTCTCGCCTTTTTCACGCAGAGCCGCAGAGTCGCAGAGATAAACATGCACGTATTCCCACACTTGCTAATTTGCTAACTCTCGCCTCACCCCCAGCCCCTCTCCATCTCCTACCGTCGATAGAGAGGGGAGTTAATGGCGCTTCGGAATTAAAATATTGCAAAGCAATATCATTGCATTCCCTATTAACGCGCCAGCGTTAAAAGCACTCCACACTTGCTAATTTGCTAACTATCACACTTGCTAACTAAGACGAGCGTCTTCATGCAAGCACATTCCCAATTAGCTAATTTGCTAATTCTCAAATTTGCTAATTACCCCCACACACACCATTTCTCCTTTCTCCTTTCTCCTTCCTCCTCTCTCCTTGCTCCTCCCCAATCATTCCTCATGCTCTCGGCCTTTCAAGGTTCCCTTTGAGTATGATGCATCAAGCTCCTCCATTTCTTTTAATTCATCTGCCGTCCACGGGCGCATGACGATTCCTGTCAGATTGGGTTTGCCGGCATTAATCCATGCTGTTAGCCAGAAACTGCCTAGAGTGATTATACTTTCTCGCATTCGTCGCTCTACCATGCCGTCGAGCATTTCATTGTAGCGTTCGGTATATTCTTTTGAATAAACTCTTACCGTTGAAGCACCTCTTGTTTCGTACGCATATTTTCTATCGGCCGGAAATTCAGTGCTCAATATTTTTTCAAGCGACAGGACGCTATCGACCAGGGAGTTGCTTTCCAGTACAATTTCCCAAACTTTTGCATTTACATCGGGAATAAATTCTGCCTTGCCTGTATAATAATCAAAATCTTCTCCCAGCAACTCAGGAATACGCGATTCCCAAAAACCGTGGATCCCAACCTGATTTGTAAGTTGACCATTATAATTCTCTGTGCAATGCAAAGGCACATGTGCATCCGCAACATAATGTCCGAGATCGGCAGTTGTTTTGAGGATATAATTCATATCCTTTTGTTTAAACGCTTCGGTTAAGCGATACATCATGCGTTCAATATGCCATGGAACGATACCATGATCCATTAATGAGTCTTCAGAATATTTTACAACTGCATCATTCCATTTTCGCGGTACATTTTCAAAAGGTGGTTTGCCATAATGATCTAAATCGATATAATGGCGAGGTGCTTCATCGGCAAATGCATATCTCCTTTTATCTGGATCGACAGCATGAGCAGTTACATAATCAATGTTGGGTTTATAATAACCAAAAAGATCCTCAGGCAATGTAAACAGCGCCATTTTATTGATGCGTTGATGTCCCCAAAAACCCCAGGGAGCCGACATCGGTTCGGGAGCAGCGGCAAACTGAGCAGTTGCGCCGAGGATGAGTATGGTAAACAGCAATTTTTTCATGACGAATTACAATACAAGGATAATCAATAGCCGTCAGATGAAAAAATGTGGTCACTCATTTAAAACGGCTAGGATAATCTCACAGGCGTGTTCAGCTTCATGCCTGGTTAGAGTGAGCGGTGGCGCCAGACGCATGCAATCGGCGGCAAATAAAAACCAGTCGACGAATAATCCCTTGTCGATGAGCTTTTTAATAATGCTGAAATTGTCTTCCACTGAATAAAATTCAACGGCCATCAGAAGGCCGGCGTGTCGGAAAGACTTGATTTTAGGATGTTGCAATTTCGATGTAAAAACCTGCAGAAGATTGGGAATATGCTCCATTAATTTTTCATCTTCCAAAACCTGCGCTGCAGCCAATCCCGCGGCACAACATACAGGGTGACCTCCGAAAGTAGTGATATGTCCGAGCACGGGATCATGGGTGAATGCTTGCATGCTTGCAATATCTGCAATAAAACATCCCAAAGGCATACCTCCACCTACAGCTTTTCCAAGCACTAAAATATCGGGAACGAGGTTCATTTGTTCGAATGCAAACAAAGTGCCCGTGCGACCGAAACCGGTCTGACATTCATCTAAAATAAACATTGCGCCATGCGTAGAACAAGCCTCGCGTAATTGTTGCAAAAATTCGGAATTTGGGGTTATTACACCGGCCTCTGCCTGAATTGGTTCAATGATTACTGCTGCTGTTCGCGAAGAAATTGCTTGTATGGCTGCAGGATCGTTGTAAGTAAGGACAGTATTATCGGGAATTAGCGGGCGGAAGGCATTTTTTCTTTCTTCGGTATTTCCAACACTCAATGCACCCATGGTACTGCCATGATAGGAATTGCGAAAACTAATTATTTCTGTTTTTCCTGTCACGCGTTTGGCCAATTTAATTGCTCCTTCAACAGCTTCTGAACCTGAGTTGACGAAATAAACAGAATTTAATGTTGAAGGAAGATGATTCGTCAACCATGTAGCATATTGCACTTGTGGCGATTGCACTATTTCACCATACACCATCACGTGCATATATTTATCAACCTGATCATTGATGGCAGATTTAACTGCTGAGTGACCATGACCAATATTGCTCACTGCGATACCGGAAATAAGGTCGAGATATTTTTTTCCATCGGCATCCCACAACCAATTACCCGCTGCCTGTGTAATTTCGATGGCAAGCGGAGCATCGCTTGTTTGGGCGACATGTCTCAAAAATAATTGGCGATGATGCATATAATAATTAAGCCCACACCTTGGTGCCTTCGGTGCAATTTTTACAAATATCAATTTCACTTCTCGAACGCAACAAGGAGCTTCTCAAATGTTGATAGGCCGGTCCGCGCCATAATTCAGAAAATGTTTGTTGTTTGAGGTCGCCGAGTTTATGTTCTGCATCTTTATCGAAGCAGCAAGGCACAACGGCGCCATCCCAGGTGATTACGCAGCTATGCCACATTTTCCAGCAGTGATCGAGCATTTTATTTTTGATGCGATATTTACCATCATCCTGCTTGGCATAACGTGAATAATAATCGATAGTAGGAATCAGATCGTTGCCATTTTCATAATCGTAGATCTGTGCAGTTTTGAAGGCCACTTCATCAACACCAATTTCTTTTCCCAATTTTTTAACATCTTCAATTTGATGTTCATTCGGTTTTACCACGAGAAATTGAAAAATAACAAATGGTGTTTTCGAGCGCATTTCTTTTTTCCACTTAACAATATTGCGTGCACCTTCCAGCACTTTTTCAAGATTTCCTCCTACGCGATATTGCTGATAAACATCCTGCGTAGTGCCGTCAATAGAAATAATTAATCTGTCAAGACCACTTTCAATAGTTTTTCGCGCATTTTCATCATTGAGATAATGCGCGTTTGTAGATGTTGCGGTATAAATCTTTTTCTTGTTGGCATATGCAACCATGTCGAGAAAGGCAGGATTCAAATACGGCTCACCTTGAAAATAAAATATGAGGTATGTCAGGTCTTTATGGAT
>JAIBBA010000144.1 GCA_019694895.1 Chitinophagales bacterium | reverse complement strand
GCAACAACCACGCGATCGGTCATATTGAAATATTTGAATTCATTCAAATCTGATTCATATGCCCAGGTAATGATCTCGCGTGAATTTGGCAAACCCGGAACTTCGAACATGCTTTTGGTAAGCGGCTGTGTTGTGCGTTTAAATAATTTTTCGTCGATCACACCTTGTTCAAATGATTCAGGATCCTGATGTGCGGCATAAAAATCATCAGCCATTTTTTCGATGGAAGAAACAGTTTCTTTGCCGGGACCAATAGATTTACTGAGGAACGCAACATTTACAAATTCTTTTTTATTGTGCATTTCTGTGATTTCAATAATATGATATCCATACATCGATTTCACAACACTCACTTTTCCTAATGAGCCTGTTTTAAATAAATAATCTTTTATCTCAGGAACAAAATTGATAGACGGGGTTGTCCAACCCAGATCTCCGCCTTGTTGCGCGCTGCTTTGATCATCTGAAGATTCACCGGCAATTTTAGTGAAATCACCACCGGCGTTTAATAATCCCATGAGGCTATCTACTATCTTTTTCGCTGCAATGCTATCGCGCTGCTCGCTGATGCCTACAAGTATGTGACGCGATTTTACTGAGTCAGGCATCATAGTGCGGCTCTTTAATGTAGCCACTTTATAATACTCACCTGTTTGGAATGGACCGATGAGTGAACCGGCAGGACGCACAAAGAAAGAATCTACGTATGCCGAATCAATACCTTGTGTATAAAGATCTTGTCTGCTGTAATTGCTATTGCCAAAACGATCAGGATCTTCACTGCGTGTAGCAATGAATGCACTGTCGCTCTTTGCTGTTTTCATTTTCGCAACACTTTCCATTAATGCAGCAACCGTAGCTGCGCTATCTGCTGGCGATGGAATAAAATCCCAGCTGACATATTCTACAGTGCGACCTTCTGTTTGCTTGTACTTATTTTTATTCTTGTTGTAATATGTTTCGAGGTCTTTATCATTTACAACAATTGTTGAATCTGCAATTTGTGCATAAGGCATTGACACCATGCGGAAGGCACGACGTGTATTGCCAACGGTATAATTGCGTTTCGCCATCCATTCAGGAACATATGCTGCTTTTGAAAACAGCGACATATATTTTGTTTGACGATAATCGCGTTTTGCAATTTGTTCGCGGCAGATGAAATTATAATATGCCTGACGAGCAGAAGGATCGTTTTTTTGTGTTTCAGGATCGCTGATTGCTTTCACGTGCAATGGCAATAATGATGCATCATAAGTACCGGTTTGTGAAAGTCCGATGTAATAATTTTTTATATACGGATGCGGATCTGGACCATAAATTAAATTCGTCAATTCTTCTTCGGTAACGCCAAGACCTAATTCTTCAAGTTGCTTGTCGATGATTTTCTCATTCACATATTCAGTCCATGATTGTTCATTGAGACCAAATTTTGTCTGAGGGTCTAACTGCATAGAACCGTTTTCATATTGCAACACCTGACCAGTTTGAAGTGTGAGATATTCCAATAATGTTCTGCCGCTTCTTTCGGCAACTTCATCACGGTTTACTTCTTCACCATACATGGTTGCATAATCCGGGGCTTTATTTCCACGGAACATACCTGTGTTTGAATTAGTGGCATCCTGCACCAGAAAGCCAATCAAACACAATGCAATAAGGCCAACTGCGAGCCACGAATACTGACGGATTTTTGAAATAAGCATATGCTATTCGAATAATATTAGAATATTGGGGATGCAAAGGTAGTGGATGGCGTGTGGAAAACAAAACTATCGCCCGTGGTATAGCACTTTCAACCTCAAAAAGGGGGTAAAATGTGCCGGTACGCCTGAAAAACACTAAAATCAGGCCTTGGGAGCCTCTGTTTCGCCGGATTTGGAAGCCTCGGCCTGCTTTTTGGCCATTTCCTCCTGTTTGCGATAGTGTTCTTCCAAATACAGTCGGTTTCTTTTTTTGAAGCGGAACATGAAGTAGGCCACCGAACCGGTAAACAACGTAATATAGATGTAGTTGCCGTATTGCTGACCGTTCAACGCTCTTGTGATGGCCATTACCAGTGCAACGGCAGCCGTCACCAGCCACATCACCTCAAAGATTTTCATGAGGCGCACATACATATTGGGAGCTTCCTTCTTCGCCATAATAATTCGTCAAAATTACGTCTTGTTAGCGGATTTCCCCTGTCGCCATGCTTCCTGATTAATATCTTCGCACCATGCAATTGGTACTGGATCTCGGCAATACGAAGCATAAATATGCCATTTATGAAGGCAATGAGCTCGTAAGGCTGGGCAGCGAACCGCAATTGACTGCGGAAATAACGGCAAACCTCATCGATATCTATGGTATAGATCAAGCCATTGTGAGCAGTGTAGACCATTTCGATGAAGCCCTGGAATCCTTGCTGGAAGAGCGTACCGGCCTGCTTCAGTTCACGCATACCACCCCTTTACCCATCATCAATCTCTACGGCACCCCCGCAACCCTGGGAAAAGACAGACTTGCCGGAGCAGTTGGCGCACATACCGCCTTCAAAGGCTCTCCTGTTTTGGTGGTGGATGCCGGCACCTGTATCAAATATGATTTTCTGGATAAGGAAGGTATCTACTACGGCGGAGCCATTTCTCCCGGCCTTTTCATGCGATTCAAGGCTATGCACAATTTTACGGCGCGACTGCCGTTAATAGACCCGGAAAACTACGCAACCGTGTTAGAAGTGCCGCTGACAGGGACTTCTACGGTCGACTCGCTGCGGTCAGGAGCCCTGAACGGAGCCTTGTTTGAGGTGGAAGGTGCTATCAGCGCCTACACAGGAAAACATGCCGGATTAGCAGTGATACTTACCGGCGGAGATGCGGGTTTCTTTGAATTGCATATGAAAAGCAGGATATTTGCACGCCCAAATCTTGTGCTGGAAGGCCTGCACACCATTTTGAATTACAATCTGAATCACTGATGCACCTCCGAATACTACCGCTGTTAGCCCTTACAACACTGACCCTCTCCATTTCTGCACAAGTAAATTCCCCTTACTCACGATACGGTCTCGGTAATATGTACCCGGGAAGTTTTACCGCTGCAAACGGCATGGGCGGATTTTCTGCAGCCAATTTCTCTCCAAGCGCAATTAATTTTCTCAACCCGGCTTCATTTGCAGAAATCGGTGGCGCCTCTTTCGATGTTGGCGTATATGGCACGGTGATGTCACTCAACACAAATTCCGAAACATTTACTTCCGGCGATGCAAACTTGTCAAATATGGCATTCGCATTTCCGGTATATAAAAATTTACGTCGCGACAGATTTGGCTTAAGCTTTGGATTAGTGCCCTTCAGCACCTTCCAATATGATATCCTCGACGAAACAGATACCGGCGATCCGGATTTGGGAACCAAACAATATAATTATGTTGGCGACGGACAATTATATCAACTTTACGGAGGCTTCGGTTATCGTCATCAAACAGATACTGTTTCTCAGGTAAAAAGTATTCAAGGCCGACAAGATACTGTTATCTCGGCAGGATTTCTGAGCATTGGCGCCAGCTCCGCATTATTGTTCGGCTCATTATATAATACTACTTATGCTTCGTTTCCCGATATCCTGAATTCGCAGACAACAAAATTGTCGCGCGACAATGATGTGAACGGCGGCATGTATAATATTGGTGTTGGATATCAAAAACAATATGTGCGCAAACATGGCACAAAACGCGATATCTTAAATTGGAAATTCGGCGGTACTTTTTCACCACAAGTTGATGTACATGGTACGCAATCTATCTTGTGGACCAATATTTTGAAATATGGTAATTACGAAACTGTAACCGACACATTATATACGGCACCGGATACATCAGGAAATATTCATATGCCTATGTCTTATTCTGCCGGTTTATCCTTTAGTTTCTTCAGTAGTGATGATGAAAATAAAAATCAATTCACCCTGGGATTGCAATACGCTTCTACCATGTGGAGTCAATATGACGGATTTCAGGATGCAGGTGAATTAGCGGATAGCTGGCGCGCTACATTGGGTGCAGAATTTATTCCTAAAAAGAAGCAAGATCAAAATGCGCCACTGATGTATCGCTTCGGCGCATATACAGGTAAAAGCAATCTGATTATCGACGGTGTGCAATTAAATGATGTTGGATTTTCTGCCGGACTTGCCATTCCTATGGGCTATGGCGAAAACGTGTTGCCATATTATCGCAATTCTAAAATTAATATGTTCCTGAATGTGGGACAGCGCGGAGCGAATGCCGATATCAGTGAAACATATTTCAACTTCGGCGTAGGCTTCAGCATGATAGACCTTGGTTGGTTTATGAAATATAAGCTGAACTGACGCATATAGCGTAAATTTATCCTGTGATCACTTCAACATGGATGTCGAAATACCCGCTTACTTTATTAGTGGCGATGACGATTTTTGCCGGCTGTGTAAATAATGTAAATGAGGTGAATAAAGCCACGCAACTGGCAGAGCCGGGAATTGAATACGGCAAAGACATCGAATTATTTTTCAGCGAAGATGGCGAAGTGAAAATTCGCGTTACAGCACCTACTGTTGTGCGGCACAATACCGAAGACCCTTACACCGAATTTACCGATGGCCTTAAAGTTGAATTTTACAACGACAGCATGCATGTTGACACCTGGCTGACGGCAAACTCGGGTACACGGTACGAAGCACAAGGAAGAACTGTTTTACAAAATGATGTGCAGGTGTTGAATAAAAAAAATGAGCATCTGAGCACAGAAGAATTAATCTGGGATGAAAAACGCCATATCATTTACTCCGATAAATTTGTGAAAATCACCACTCCCGATCAGGTATTATATGGCGATGGCATGGAAGCCGATGAACAACTCACGCGCTACACCATCAAAAAACCCAGAGGGACGATTCAGGCGGAAATGGAGTGATTAATTAGATGATGCAAGTGTGCAGCAACTTTTGGGCCACCTCTGCGCCTCTGCGCCTCTGCGTGAAAAACCCTCCGCGCCACACCTATTTCCGCTTCCCTGCTTCTTCCTTGTATTCTGTATAGTAGATCACAAGGTCAGCTTCAGAGCGCCATTCTGTAAAATACACGATCAAATCGGCTTCATCTTTCCATTCGGTGAAATACCATTGTCCGCTGTCTTCCGTTGCGTCGCTTTTCCATTCGGTTTTAAACACCACAATATCTGCTTCAGCAGGCATATCGGTTACATACACTTTTTTGGCCGCTTCACTCTTCCAGTCAGTTTTATAAATAATCTGAGCATCAGCATTGCCGATAAAAAACAGAAGTCCTGCCAATACGATTAATGTGCGTAGCATTTCGGGTTTAGGTTTGGTTAAAGTTCGTCAGTTTTGGGCATCTCGCCAAATAGCAAAGAGCCCCATACCATCATCTTTGACTAATTTCGTGCCAAAATAGCAACAACCATGGGTAAAACCTCAACTATAAAGCTCAATGTGACCTTAGGCGGCGATAATGTTCCTGAAGAAATCACCTGGAGTGCCGATGACAGCGGTCAAAAGGCTGCCGAAAGCTGCAAGGCCTTCATGCTCAGTATTTTTGATGGCAATGCCGATGAATCGCTGCGCATAGACCTGTGGACGAATGAAATGCGCCAGGATGAAATGGATAAATTCTTCTTCGAAACCTTTGCAACCATGGCCGATACTTACAAAAGGGCTAATCAACAAGAAGAGGTAGCAAAATTCATCCGCGATTTTGCATTTTCATTCGGAGAAAAAGTTGGATTGCTAAAACGCAAAGAATCCTGAATTTTTTTAGTGTATATACCGTTTACAATGCAGATACAGTATATTTACTGATATGCATGATAAACTGCGCATAGGTATTTGTTTGTCGGGAGGCGGCGCCAGAGGTGTTGCACATATTGGCGTACTGCAGGCATTAGAAAGTGCGGGTATTATTCCATACGCCGTAAGCGGGTGCAGCGCAGGTGCAATGGTGGGTGCACTGTATTGTGCCGGATTGCCACCGCGACAAATTTTCAGCACCATCGAAAAGAAAAGCATTTACAGCATCATTAAAATGGGACTGCCGGACAAGGGCATGATGGAACTTGCGTATTTTAAAAAAGTGCTTTCAGAAAATATTGCGCACGACAGTTTTGAATTATTGCAAAAGCCATTTTTTATTTCCGTTACCAATCTCAATACCGGCAGCGCAGAAATTATTGGCAATGGCAAATTGATAGAACCCGTAATTGCATCGCAATCTATACCACTGGTATTTAAACCACAACGCATAGGAGAACATTTATATGTCGATGGCGGTGTACTCAATAATTTACCGATAGAGCCCCTGCAGGAAATTTGCGATATCATTATTGGTGTGAATGTAACACCGGTTCGCTATGCAGAAAATATCAGCGGCATGCGCGATGTGGGTTACCGTGTGTTGAATCTCACATTGATGCAAAACATGGCCTCGCGATTAAAACAATGCGATTATATTATTGAACCCGATACAGGAGGATATACTATTTTCGATATCACCAAATCAAAAACAATTTATGATGCGGGATATGAAGCGGCATTGCCTGTGGCGGAGGAGATAGCGAACAAGCATTTTTTTAATACAAAGTAGCTCATCAACATAACTTTTGATGGAGCTCCGGTTTTATTAGACCAAACTAAAAAAGTTTAAATTAATTCCTAGTGTCCAATTAATTGGGTAATGCGTACTAGCTAAAAAACTACTCAATAACTTTGACAATTCTGAAAACTGAATATTCGGTATCAGTTTTATAGATCAAATGATATATACCTGCCGGTACTGATTGCAAGTCAATAATTGTAATCCTTGAGGAAATATCTCCTATTTCCATTAGAGAGCCGCTAGAGCTATACAACTCAAAAACACCGGTTTTTAAATCATTTAATTCAATTGACAAAAACCCGGTAGTTGGGTTCGGATAAATAGATATTCCATTCGAATAGAAATTCAAGCCTAATCCTTCGTCAATCAATTTATCACAATCATCATCCACACCATTGAGCAATTCCATTGCGCCGGGATATATTGCTAGGTTACTGTCGTCGCAGTCGGTGGAGTCAGAAACGAATCCGGTAATAGGCATACAAACCAGAGTATCAACACTAGCATTACCAAATAAATCACCATCTGCATCCTGATATAACCATGTGAAAGTCAAATTGTCGTCAATTATGCCGTTACAATCATCATCGAGCGCATTGCATACCTCTGTGGCGCCGGGATAAATCGATGCCAATAAATCGTTACAATCCAAATCATTTGATACATAACCCGGCAAGGTCTCAATGCAAGTGTCAACTACTACTGACGGGTTTCCGAAACTGTCGCCATCTGCATCAGCGTAAAGTGTATATATGATCAATCCATCATCAATTAAAGCATTGCAATTATCATCAATACCATTGCATGCCTCCGGGGCATCAGGGTTGATTAAAATATCAGTATCATTGCAATCCAGGTTGTTGTTTACATATCCTGTTGGTATCATGCAGGCTATACTATCCACTAGTTCATCACCATAATTATCTCCATCAAAGTCCACATAATAAACACTAAATACAACATCCTCATCAATTAAACCATTGCAGTTGTCGTCAAAAGCATTGCAAATATCTATTGCTGACGGATACTGTGATGCATCAGCATCGTTGCAGTCTGTGCTGTCGGCCACATAGCCAACAGGTGCCGAACAAGCCAAGGTATCAGAGAGCAAAT
>JAIBBA010000143.1 GCA_019694895.1 Chitinophagales bacterium | reverse complement strand
GACTGAATTTTACACAAAGGTACTACAGATGCACCGTAAAGCGGTACAAATTTTTTGTAAAAATGTGGCTGAAAATCGAGCAATCAGGCTACTTCGGCAGGAGCAACAACCAAGGTCATGTCCTCCATATCGCCTTCATCACCATCTTTCTTGTCTTTACCGCCACAGCTGGTAAGTGTCATACTCAAGGCAGCAGTCATCAGGGCTAAGAAAAAGAGCTTTTTCATATCGTTCAATTTTTTCCCGAAAATAATAATTTAAAATAAAATGAAGGCTTCCTCAACCTGTCGCGGAGGTCGATATCCTCAAACATCACCATGATGGTCTCTCTCAAGGTCTTATTCCTGTTGGCCTTGCGCACTACAAAGTTGAACAACCAAGGATATTTCACCAGTCGCTGCATACGGTAACTCAGCTTCAATTCGCCCCCTAAACGTCTGTAAATGGCCAAATCATAATCCTTTAACCCCGCCGAGGAGAAATCTTTCCCCTCAATGGCTGTTTTTGCCTGCTGCGCTGCTGTATAACCGCTTAGAATAGCATTTCCGATACCTTCCCCGGTAAATGGGTCGATCAAACTGGCCGCGTCGCCAACAAGCATGTAGTTATCACCACTGATTTTGCGCTGCTTGCTGCCAAGGGGGAGTCCGTAACCGCGGATGTCATCAACCGGTTTAGCATTTTTGAATCTCTCGCGAAGCTGCGGATACTTTTGAATGATGTCTTGCAGCTCTTGTTTAAGGTTGATGCGTTTTTTGCTCACATAATCGCTTCTCATCCCCACACCAACATTGCATTGCCCATTTGCCAGCGGGAAGATCCAGAAATAGCCCGGAAGGAAATCTTTGAGGAAATGCAGTTCGATGTAATTCCCTTCTTTCATTCCTTCCACACCTTCGTAATACCATCTCAATCCGGCACAGTGATGTTCCTTCTCCACCTCAAGTCCGCCAATCTTCTTGGCAAACTGCGAATGTGCGCCGGATGCATCAATTACCAACTTCGCTTGAATATGATGGTTGCCATCTTTATCCTGCAGGCTAAATCCACCCTCCTTTCTTTCAAACTTATCTATATCAACACCCTGTATCAATTGAATGGATCCATGTTTTTTCAATTCCTCCACCATGAAATTGTCGAAATCAACGCGTTTGCTGATAAAACCGGGTGCTATCTCTCTTGCCTTTTCAGGGTCTTTAGGCTTATTGCGAAACGGAATGCTGAGCTCCTCCAGATTCGGTGCTACAAACGTCACTCCCCAACAATTTAATTGTATACTGTCATTGCTTAAGCGCTCAACTAATTTCCTGTCGTAACGATTTAATATCTCCACAACTTTTCCGCTCAATGCATCGCCACAAACTTTATCGCGTGGAAAAATAGCTTTGTCAACAATCACACAAGGGATGCCTTCCTTCGCCAAAAATAATGCCGCTGCCGCACCTCCCGGACCGGCACCTAATATGCAGACATCAGTATTTATACTGTTCATGGCGCAAAGATGGGAAAAAAGGAGAAAGGAGGAAGGAGAAAGGAAAAAGGAGATAGGAGAGTAATGGGCTCGCTCTGCGGCTCTGCGCCTCTGCGTGCAACCCTCGCACACCATTAATTACAACCTCACAGTCAGCGTTCCGTAAGCCCCTAATCCACGGAAGGTGTCCGGGGCTACTATGCCAAGGAGACTGTTGGAGCCGACACGAATAGTTGCTAAAGAACCTAAATCTTTGGAGATATCTAGTCCCGCATTGAATACGCCGTAACCACCGGCATGCGCATTTGCAGCTATCGACATTTTTAATGATGGGATTGCTTTTGCAGCCTGGACAAAAATGAGTGGTTTATAAGGTGTATTCAAGATGTATTGTGCACCAATAGTAAAATAAATATCGGCGGTTATATATTTTGATGCGCTGATATTTATGCGCGATGGCAATGCCTGACTAAATACATTTTCTTCTTCCACCACACCCAATATCTCCAATAATGAATCTGAAGATCCTGCGATAGTGGTATCCACTGCTCCGAATAAATTGTTGATCTCTATACCTTCAAAATGCAAGGTGCTGTCGGCAGAAATTTTTAACGGATCATTATTCCAAAATACCGCACCAATATCGTTTACCATGGCGTTGATGGTTATTTCAGGACCTTTGAAATATGCTTGTCCGAATAAATCGACACTAAATCCTGCACCAACAAACGAAGCGAGATTAGGTGCATTTTTCCCGGAAGTTTTAATACTGAAATCATAATCGAAATCAATGTATCTTCCGTCGGGAGCTGTATACATTGTTCCTGTCGGAGCTTTGATGTCCAACCCCGACAATCCCTGCACCAGGCCGCCGGTTATCCCGAGTTTGTAAGTATTATATCCGTTGTTGAATAATTTCATCATCCCCACCTTATATTCAATTACATTGGTAAGGCTGAATTTCGATCCGCTCAAAATTGCTGTTTCTCCCTGCAGGTCATAATTGCCATAAAATGCAAGATGAAAAAGATCGGGGGTGAATTGACTGCTTTCTTCGAAATTATAATCGATGCCGGCAATAAAAATATTATCGGCATTATTTTTCATTGCCATTTGCATCCATAACCCTGCACTAAGGTCTACACCCAAGGTGTTTTCGGCAGATAATTTTTCAGATGCAAAATCTTTCATCTCTTCAGTGATAAAACCACTTCCAAAGAAATTCTGTAAGAAGCTGGCACTGAAACAATTACTTGCCAGGAATAAATCGCCATAAGCAGTAAAAGCGAAACGATTATCTCTCAGTGAAACATTCAGAGGATCGTAAATACCAAAAATGGTGGTTGGCGCTGTATAAGTATACTCAGCAGATGATTTGGTAGCGGTAGAATCGGGGTTTGCCTGCGCAGTTGTACAAACTATCGCCAGGGCAAAGCAAATTAATATCTTCGTCAGTTGCACGTTTTAGAAATCTGAAGTTGAGAGTGTGTAATTAATGTCGCCCACCAATTGGATCTTCATGGTATAGTCGCTGTATATCTTAACGATATCGCTGCATGTAGGAATGGACTCGGTATTAAATGTTACGGTTGCCTTTGCATTGGCAGCATTTAAAACGGCATCCTTCATGGTGCCATCTACAAGTTGATGTAATTCGGTGCCCATTGGTGTATGCACACGGCAATCGTCGCTCAATTCACCGGCTTTAATATTATATCCGCCAAAATTCAAAGTATCTAGTGCAACACCAAAATCATCATAAAATACGATGCTCACTGATGCATTTAATGGGAAAGAATTATCTGCATACAAAGTAAGATCGATATCGCCAATGCCATCTGTGCCGCCATCTGCGTCAAGCGTAACAGGGAATTCACTTTCGAGAGTAAGATCATTCGCCATAAACTCAAGCGGCATACTCAGATTAAATGAGATATTTATTTTGCTGGTGCTTATTACGAAATCCTGATAATTAAATTCATTACCATTTGGATTTACACTCATGGAAACGTCATAGAATAATTTATCAGGGAACATCTCGATAAGGTCGTTGATGTTGGAATTGGCTGAATTAAGTGTGATGGTAGTATAACCGGGAACATAAGGGTTATCAATAGCGCGATTTACGGAAATTGGTGTGCCGATTACAGCAGGACAATCGAGCATGATCACTTCACCTGTTTCTGAATTGATACCACCGAGAGAATTAATGGTAACAACACCACCTGCTCCAAGTCCGTTTTCAATTTCAAGATCGATATTGATATCACCGAATTCAATTGTGCCACCGGTAAATTGATCGAAAAGATCAACACCTGCAGTAGTATCCGCCATGGCAATTTCATATTGTCCAAGGTAACCGCGCAATTCATTCGGAACAATATTTTCAAGTCCATAAATCACACGCAAACTATCGTCTAAGGAAATATGTGTTGGAATACCTGTGTAATTTATCCGTGCACTAAATTCCTGATAAAATGTATTTACTTCATTTCCACTGGTACCTGTCAGATCAATGGTATAACCTGCAATATCGAAAGCCTGATCTACGATTTCATCAGGGCCGACAGCCGTTTCAATATGCACGTGATTTCCCAATGCATCTACGGCCCCCGGAATATCATAAACGATGTGAATGGTATCACCAATGGTATTTTCTACATAAATGACAACGTATCCTTCTTCAATGCCCATAGTAGTGAATTCGGGGCCACCCATATCGTATTGCACATCGTTGGCATTGTTAATCAGATTTTGCTCAGGGAAAACAGCAACGGCCTCTTGCAATTCCATGTCGTAAGCACGCATATCTATCACCAAAACATCGCTGGTATCGATGAGCACAGGATCGGCACTACCCGGTGTGCTGAAATAAGCAATTTGTCCGAGGAGGTTACCTTCAACCGTCATTCCGGAAAGATCGTATGTTTCAACAACTGGTACGCCTCCGGCAGGCACGGTAAAAAAGGTATCGTAAACTACTGTTTCACCACCAACTGAATTTTTCAAAGAAAAAACAACAGTATCTAAATCGACGGGTAACCCATTCGCCAAAGAAATATCCAGATAAGCATGTTGGAAAGTCGCAGTTTCAAAAAACGTGGTGGCATCAACAGGGGTAGGGTCTGTTGACAGACCGTAAATTGGATCGAGGGCAACTTCTGTTCCATTGGCGGCAATGATAAGCGTTCCATAAGGAAAGCCAAGGTCTATTGCAATTTGACCAAGGGAGATAGGGATAGTCAGGTCTTGATCTTCAAGCGACAATGAATCGAGTGAAACAAAATATTCAACACTGGTATCAGGAATTTCAATAGCTTCTTCCGTCAGGTCGTAATCGAGCAATTCTGTTTTGTAAACCAGGGTAACGCTCTGATCATCGCCGATTACGGTAAGTGAGTCGGGAACAAGATCGTAGAGATCCAGTTCGCCGGTAACAATAGGTAGTTTATAACGTGTATCCCAGCCGGTATTGAGGTCTTTTCGGCACGACACAATTGTAAACAGTGCCATTATCACGAGGAGGAAGCCAATGGGTCTGCGGGTCATGATGTTGTGAAGATACGTAAATCTTTATTGCAGTTGCATTAGGCGCCCCTTTATGTCACTAAGCTGACCCTTCGGAATGGCGTCGATCAGCTTTTGGGTGTAAGCCTTTTGCGGGTTATCGTAAATTTCGTCTGCCGGTCCCATTTCTTCGATAACGCCCTTATTCATTACCACCATGCGGTCGCTCATGAATTTTACTACACTGAGGTCGTGGGAGATGAAGATATAGGAGAAGTTAAATTCATTGCGCAATTGAATGAGCAGGTTGAGTACTTGCGCCTGCACGCTCACATCGAGGGCTGAAACACTTTCATCGCAAATAATGAATTTCGGATTTAATGCCAAGGCTCTGGCAATGCAAATACGCTGGCGCTGACCTCCGGAAAATTCGTGCGGATAGCGATTATAATGATCTGCTTTCAAACCTGTTTTTTCCAGAAGTTCTATCACTTTTTCTTTTCGCTCACGATCGCTCGAATACATGCCGTGCACTTGCATTGGCTCACGAACTGCATTGCCAACTGTCATGCGCGGATTTAAACTGGAATATGGATCCTGAAAAATAATTTGAATATCTTTTCTGATGGGTTTTAACTCGCGATGCGTGAGTGTCATTAAATTCTGATTATCGAAATGCACCTCACCTGAAATCGGATCTACCAATCTGATAATTGTTCTTCCGAGGGTAGTTTTTCCGCAACCGCTTTCACCAACAAGTCCAAGTGTTTCTCCCGGATAAACATCGAATGATACATCATCAACTGCTTTTATCCATCCTTCAACTTTTCCCAGGAAACTTTTTTTCGATGGGAACCAGGTTTTCAGGTTGCGCACTTTTAGAACCGGTTCCTGTACTATTAATTTTGATAATCGCTCTTTTGTTTCAGTGCTGTTTACTTCATTAATTTTTACGGCCTGTTCTACTGATTGTTGTTTTTCTATGAGTTCACCATCGGCACTTTCTTCCATGAAATCTGCAATCACCGGCAGCTTGCGAAGACGCTTTCCCAATGGCGGTCGACAGGCCATAAGCCCTTTGGTGTAGGGATGTTTGGGGCTTTCAAAGATCTCGAGCACCGTACCTTCTTCAACAATGCGACCTTTATACATCACCAATACCCTGTCGGCAATTTCTGCAATCACACCAAGATCGTGGGTGATGAAAACGATAGACGAATGAATGGTAGATTTTAATTCTTCCATTAACTGCAATATCGTTTTTTGAACAGTTACATCGAGTGCGGTTGTTGGTTCATCGGCAATTAATATATCCGGATTGCAACTCATCGCCATGGCAATCATGACACGTTGTTTTTGACCACCACTTAATTCATGTGGGTAAGCGCGATATATTCTTTCAGGATTTGGCAATTGCACTTTTTCGAATAATGAAATGGTAAGTGCGCGTGCTTCATGTTTATTTTTTTTCTGATGCAATTTTATCGCTTCATCCACCTGTGCACCACAAGTAAAAACAGGATTTAAACTCGTCATCGGCTCCTGAAATATCATGGAAATCTTATTTCCGCGATAATGACGCATGGCTGCATCAGGAACGGTGACAAGATCGACAGGTTGTTTGCCCGCTTCGTGATAAAATATTTGCCCTCCTGTTATTCGTCCCGGTGGATCCGGAATTAATCGCATCAGTGATAGTGAGGTAACAGATTTTCCGGAGCCACTTTCACCAACTATACCTACTGTTTCACCTCTATAGATTTGAAATGAGATATCATCTACAGCCTTTACAACACCATTTTCGGTGGTAAATGTGGTAGCCAGATTCCGAACGTCCAGTAAAATCTCCTTTGCCGACATAATGCTGCAAGTTAGTGTTTAATTGCTAATTGTATTTTGCGAGGAATTAAGCTCAAATTGATTATAAATGTTTTATTGTTGCATCCTTCTAATCATTGGGCATTGACTTCCTTCCATATCACCGAATTTCCTGTTCCGTATTCGTTTTGTTCTGTTTGAGGGTTTGCCGGATCGGTGATCCAGCTGCCATCGACAATAAATTTATAAGTGCATTTTCCGGGTGGCAGGTAAACAGGGATTTTCCACACACCATCAACCTTGGTCATTTTGAAGCCCGGTTCTGCCCAATTGATAAAGCTTCCGGATAGGTATACATTAGTTGCTGTGGGATAATCGGCAAGTTTAAATACATGATTGGGTTTGATGGTTCGAACAGAATTTATTTCATCGCCCTGACCTGATGTAATTGGATTTGACGGATCTGTTATCCATGTTCCATCGACAATATATTTATAGGTATAATTTCCCGCAGCAAGCACATATGGTATTTGCCAACCACCGGAAGTTTTTTGCATGATGAGTTCACCGGTATTCCAATTATTAAAGCTGCCGGTAAGAATTACAATTTTTGCATCCTCAAAACCATTTAACACAAAAAATGTAGTGTCGCCAACCGACATAACGGAATTCACATTGCCGTTGCCATCAGGTCTGGCGATTTCGTTTGAGGGATCGAGCATCCATTCGCCATCGGCAATGAATTTGTATGTGTAAGTTCCTTCTTTCAGGAACATCGGCAGCTCCCATCCGCCGGCAGTTTTGATCATATGGAGTTCATGCTCATTCCAGTTATTGAAAGAACCTGTGAATATGATATCTTTTTTATCTGTAAATCCTTTTAATCTGATCACGGTATTATTTACATAATACGCACTATTAAATCCATCGTGACCATCGCTTTCGCGGAGTGCATTGTTTACATCATGTATCCAGTTTC
>JAIBBA010000036.1 GCA_019694895.1 Chitinophagales bacterium | reverse complement strand
ATGTCCATCATTTTAAATGATGATGCGGGTGGCGGTAGTACTATCACACAACAACTTGCTAAAAATCTCTTTGGTAGAAAAGACTACGGTCCCTTAACCATGCCCGTGAATAAATTCAGAGAAATGATTATTGCAGGGCGCCTGGAAGATGTTTATTCAAAGGATGAAATTCTTACACTCTATTTTAATACGGTTCCATTTGGTGAAGATTGCTATGGTATAGAGTCTTCCGCTTTACGATTTTTTAATAAAGCTCCGAAAGATCTCAAAACTGAAGAAAGTGCAGTACTCGTTGGTTTACTGAAAGCCAACACTACATATAACCCGCGATTAAATCCGGATAAATCCCTCACCAGAAGAAATACAGTACTTGGATTAATGGTGCGCCATGAAAATCATTATTTGACAAGAGCGCAGGCTGATAGTTTACAGGCATTACCACTCACCATTAATTATCGTCGCGAGAGCACGGCAGAAGGTCTTGCACCTTATTTCAGAGAATATCTTAAATCACAATTAGAAGATTGGGCGAAAAAAAATCCGAAGGAAGATGGCAGTACATGGAATATTTATACTGATGGATTGAAAATATATACTACCATCAACGGTGAATTGCAGGCCTATGCTGAAGATGCTATGCGAGAGCATATGGCATCACTTCAAAAACAATTTGATAAGAGCTGGGGAAAAACAGAACCCTGGAAAAATGCAAAAACTGACGTAGTAAATGCAGCACGCAAACGCAGTGAACGCTATCAGACATTAAAAGATAACGGTTACAGTGACAAGGGAATTCAAAAGCGATTTGACGACTCCGTAAAAACGAGTGTATTTTCATGGAATGGACCCATAGATACAGTCATGACACCGAATGATTCGTTGAAGCATCAGTTGCGATTTATGCAAACCGGATTCTTAGCGATGGATCCCAGAACCGGATATATTTTGGCATGGGTAGGCGGAATAGATTATCGCTTTTTTCAATATGATCACGTGCGGGCAAAACGTCAGGTTGGTTCTACATTTAAACCTATTGTTTATGCAACGGCAATTGAACAAGGCATGGATCCTTGTGCGTATATTCCAAATAAAAAAGTCACTTACGAATCATACGATAATTGGACACCGGGAAATTCTGACGGAGAATACGGCGGCTATTATACCATGAAAGGCGGACTCACGCATTCAGTAAATACCGTTGCTGCAAATTTGATTATGCAAACAGGTGTGCAACCGGTAATTGATGAAGCAAGAAAAATGGGTGTTACCAGTAAATTACCTGCAGTACCTAGTATTGCATTAGGAACTGCCAGTATTTCATTACTGGAAATGGTTACTGCCTATTCTTGTTTTGCAAATCGGGGCTTGCGTGCCGATCCGAAATATATCGTGCGCATTGAATCACAAAAAGGCGATACCTTGTATGAAGATAAAGCAGCGAAAAAAACACGCGCACTAAGTCAGGAAACTGCCGATATCATGATACAGATCATGCGCAATGTGGTAAATGCAGGCACTGCTTCGCGATTGCGTGGTACTTATGGATTGGGAATGGACCTCGCAGGAAAAACAGGCACGACTCAAGACAATACCGACGGCTGGTTTATCGGATATAACTCGCGCATCGTTGCCGGAGCATGGGTAGGCGCTGAAGACCCTGCAATTAAATGGAAAACTACCGCACTCGGACAAGGTGCTGCCACTGCCCTACCCATCTTTGGAAAATTTATGTCGAAAAGCGCGAAGGATGCCGATACCAGAAAATATGTTACAGGTGGATTTACGGCACCTGCAGATTCAACACTGGCATTGTTAGATTGTCCGATGTGGATTCCGGATTCTTTGAATACCGATTCACTTGGATTCTTTCAGCGCGTGATTGGAAATATTAAAGATTATCTTGAGAAAAAAGGTGAAGATTCCATTATCACAAAATACCCCGGCGCAGAAAAATGAGTAACATCTGGTTTGATCCGAATACTCGTCTTGAAGATTTCGCCCACTGGGGGAAAAATACACTCGGCGATCATTTGGGTATGCAGTTCACTAATATTGGCGATGATTTTCTGGAGGCTACCATGCCTGTAGATCATCGCACACATCAACCATACGGGTTATTGCACGGCGGAGCATCTGTAGCATTGGCCGAAACCATTGGCAGCGTGGCATCTGCATTGGTAATTAATCATGCCACACATATGTCGCTTGGTGTAGAAATAAATGCCAATCATTTGCGCAGTGTCAGATCAGGAATAGTTACCGCAAAATGCACACCAATTCATATCGGCAGCACCATTCATGTCTGGAATATTCTTATAAGCGATGCACAACAAAGACCGGTATGCATTAGTCGACTTACGGTAATGATTCGAAAACGCTAAATCATCATATTATGGCAGCAGCAACAATTTCATCTCCGCTAAACGACATGTTTTCTGCCGACCTTCGACATGCAGAAAGCATCAGGAAAAAGATTGTGCTCAATTACAGCATAATCGGCAGTGTATTATTTATCGGATTGATCATAGAAGCGGTGACATGGATGTCGATTGCCATATTAATTATTGCATTATTTGTGTTGGTATATACAAGATGGTATGGCATTCCTGTACCCGTGTTTGAGCAAGCGTATGTGGATGCCGTAACGCGACATATTATTTCTCCCTGGCATGGATTGCAAATTGATTATCAAAGTCATTTAAAAGTGAGTGAGCTTATAGCCGGTGGATTTATCAAAGAAGCGCCGGATTATTTTTCAGGAAGAAATCTCATTCATGGACAAGCCGGTGATACCTATTTACGCATTTCGGAAGTGTATATGCGGTCAAAAGATAAATCGATATTCACACAAACATCCGGCGAAGGGCAATTAAAGGCATTGGTTATGGTTGCCGATTTGTCATCAGATGAAGAAAAGCAGGAAAACCCGAGAACCTATGTGATCAATAATGATGCACTGAATACATTATCAAACCAAATAAGTGCCGATTTGCATAGCAGCGTATTTGCTGAAGTGCGAAATGGGAAACTATATGCTGCCATCATACATCATGCAGGGTTTGCCTATTTAAATCCCGGCATTACAAAAACGGTTTACCACATGGCTCCAATAGAGCGTTATGAGAAAGATGTGAATGCATTGATCTCACTGGCGATCAACGCTGCAAATGTGCAATAAGCAAATGCTTAATTATTAGGTCCGCGCTCGCAATAACCTGTTTCCGTGATGCCTGCGAGGCTATCAATGAAGAAATCTTCAAAATCGCGCACGTCGAGTTCGTTTCCGCAATATTCACTAACATGCTCACCGTCAATACTTTGAGCGGTACAAACCGTACATTTTTCGCAAGATGACACTAAAGCGCCCAATGCGAAAGTTGCGATTGTGAGGAGAGCGAGCTTTTTCATTTTCAGCAGTTTGGATACAAATATACGAATACAAGACAAACGACAATATCGGAGGCCTTATTACGTCATTGCAGATATCAACATGTATATTTGTAAAACAGGCATATGTATCAAGTAAACAACCCGGACATGATTTTAACGACCACAAACAACATTGAAGGCAAACAAATTACAGATTACATCGGCATAGTAACCGGTGAAACGATCATCGGTGCCAATCTCTTCAGAGACATCTTTGCCAGTGTGCGCGACGTTGTGGGTGGCCGCTCAGGCGCTTATGAGGAGGTACTGCGCGAAGCAAAAGATATTGCGCTCAGGGAAATGTCTGAAAAAGCTTCGTCAATGGGTGCTCATGCCATCATAGGCATAGACCTGGATTATGAAACCATTCGCAATGGAATGCTGATGGTATCAGCCAGTGGTACGGCAGTAAAACTTGCCTGATACCGGACCTTAGCTCAATAGCTGATTTTAACCGGTTTCTTGTGCTCATCAATGGCCACCATGGTGAAGGTGCCTTCCATGGCTTTTTCACGTTCATCGCTATACATTTGTTCGAGGTACACCTCCACTTTAATAATGATGGAGGTGGTGCCTACATGTGTTACTCTGCCTATCAATTCTGCAATGGTACCCGCGGGAACAGGTTTCTTGAAATCTACCCTATCGCTGGAAACAGTAACCATACGCTGTCTGCTGAACCTGGTTGCTGTGATAAACGCGAGTTCATCCATCCACATCAATGCCGTTCCACCAAATAAGGTATCATAATGGTTGGTAGTATTCGGAAAAATTGCTTTTACAGTGCGTGTTACCGACATATCAATGCGTTCCTGTAGTGATGCCATGGCCTGATTTTTGATTATAAGATGCAAAAATACGGAGGAAGGAGAACCTTTGCCGATATTTGAACGTAAATGTCGCCATTATGATCATCGTTACCATGTTAAGTATGCTGCTTGGATTGCCTGCGAATGACAATTGCGCTATGCAGGATAATACATCACTTATCATTGCAGATACTACCATTGCGCCGACAGAGTCATTTTTTGCCGCCGCGCAATCATTCCTTTCGGAATATGTGGTGTCGGGGAAAGTAAATTATGCTTCCATAAAATCAGATCCGGGAGAATTAAATGACTTGTATTCAATGATTGGCACAACAGATCTTTCAACTGCCGATAACAATACTAAAACTGCATTTTATCTAAATGCCTATAATCTAATCGTCATTCACAGTGTGCTTGAAAAATATCCGATAGCATCGCCATTAGATGTTGCCGGATTTTTTGATAAAAAGAAGCATGTGGTTGCGGGACAACAAATGACCTTGAATGAACTGGAAGAAAAGAAATTAAGACCGGATCCTCGTGTACACTTTGCATTAGTATGTGCAGCAAAAGGTTGTCCGAAATTACAATCGCAAGCCTATTTACCGGCAACTGTTCAAAAGCAACTGGTAGATGCCACAACGCGGGCTGTAAATGATCCGCAGTTTTTAAGAGTAGATTATACCAATAAAACCGTTCAGCTTTCAAAAATCTTCGAATGGTATGCCGATGATTTCAATAAAACTTCAGGCAGTGTGATACAGTTTATCAATACCTATCGCAGTGCAAAAATTTCCGACAGTTATACATTGTCGTACTACGAATACGACTGGAGTTTGAATAAGCTCTAGCACTTATTTTCTATTCCTCTTTCTTATCGCCGACAAAGTAATCAGCCTTTAATTTAAACAACACATTAAAGGTGGTGAGCGAACCGTAGATGCGAGTGATATATTGTTGCATTTCTACTTTCTCGCTATCAGTGAGTTTATTGTGTGCATTTACTTTTTGCTCCAGCACACGCAGTCTGTCGCGCAGCATCACAATTTTATGGAAGAAGGTTTCTATCGGCACTTCTTTTCCCTGCATTGATTTATCCTTAGGCTGCATCAGGAGTGTGCCGCCTTCCCATTTTTCGGCGATATGAATTACTTCAGTAACATCGCTCCATTCGCGTAATATTTTAATCAGCGCATCTTCCGCTTCCGTAAAGCTGACATCATATTCAGAAGGCATTGCTTCGATGACTTCGACATGAGTATCGCGAAGCATTGCTTTAATCCCTTTATCGATATAGCAAACATCATATGCGCGCTTATGCACGTGAATGATAACGCCCATGCCATGTTCAGGATGTTTTATTCTACTGCCGACTCCAAGTGTTTCCATATACCATTCATTTTTCGCAATAATACTGCATAGCAGGCAGATTTATATATTTCTGTAGACACAAAAAAAAGCCCGTTTGCCACGACAGCAAACGGGTATCGGTGCCGAACACGACTTCAGCACTTCACACACTACAACTTTTCAAATTGGCAAAGATGCGGAGGCAAATTGCCAAATCTCAGGAGGAATATATAAGAACCTTTGGGCAGGTCACGCACGTCTAAAGAATATGTTCTTGTTCCGTTAGTGACAGTTTCCACTTTTTGAATTTTTTTCTTCATCGACATATCCAAAACCTGCATGTGCATTTCAGTTTGAGCAGTAATGCTGAACTTGAAGTTCATCACATCGCCAACCGGATTGGGGAACACACAGGTGAAATCTGTTACCAGTGTGTTGCATGGGCTTAATGGATACAAAGATGATACAACTTGCTTTTCTGTTGCATCAAATGTAAGAATTCGATAATAAACTGTTTCCCACGCCGGATGTGGATCAGTGACTTCATAGGTATGGGAAGCGGATCCGGCTTGTGCAGAAATTTTTGCCACTTGTTCAAAGTGCTGTCCATCAACAGTGCGCTCTACAATGAAATACTCGGCAGTAGATTTTGCATCAACCGTGAACTCAATCCATGCATTCGCATCTTCACCACAATACACAGTGACCTGAGGTTGATGATTAGCAAGAAGCATATTGTCGTGTACCCAAACGGATACATGATTGGATGCATCATTTACACCCGCAAAATCATCGGCGCCATCGCCATCAAAATCATCAACAATTACTTTATCGCTGACAGGTGTAAAGGTTTGCGGAGCGGCGAGTGTGATGTCGCCGGGTGTTGCTGTAGTGTTTCTGAAAGCTTCTGCGAGGTTCCACCCCATACCATCCACCATAGTGATCACATCCAATTTGCCATCTGAATCGAAATCGCCCAGTGCGATACCCGGAGGGGAAACGGCGGTGATGTATTGTGGAGCTGCCAAGGATAAGGTTCCCGGGGTTGTGGCATTGCGGATAAGAGTAAAATCGGGTGAAGGCCAGTTGGCAGTGACGATATCCGGTTGGAAATCGCCATCCAAATCGCCGATATCCATCGTATAAGTGTTTCTGGCAGTTATAGATGTAACAGGAGCGGCGAAGCTTAAGGTTGTACCGCCTGTAGGTGTTGTACTTTGAAAAATTGCCACGCGATCAGATCCACCGGCAACGATATCCACTTTCGCATCGCCGTCCATATCGGCACACATCACATCGCGCCAGTTAGTGGCATCGACGAGTTCGGTATGGGGGTCGAAAGTGATATCGCCACCAACAGCGGCCGTAGCATTGCGATAAATTGCCAATTTCGAATTGCAAGTAGCCACCAGGTCGCTGTATCCATCCATGTTCAGATCACAGGCAGTGAGGGCGTAAGGTGTTTCAGGACATGCCACATGCACGGCAGTTCCGAAGTTTATCACGCCGGGAGTGGAATGATTAGGCAAAATTGTTACTTCAGCAAGGGCTGTATTTGCGATGAGAATTTCAGGTTTATAATCTTTGTTGAGATCGGCAATAGCCACATTATAAGCAGCCCCCGTGCCATAAGTGATATCGATGGGTGCATCGAATATGGTTTGCATAGGGCCTGTTCCTGTGCTGATATTGCGAAAGACATTGACGTTTCCGGAGCCATAAAACGAACTAACGATATCAGGCTTTCCATCGCCATCCAAATCAGCGCTCTCAATTCCGAAGGCTGCAGAGCCTATTGAAGCCATAGGGCCTTCCGCTATTTCCAGTAAGGAAAATTGTCCGTAGGCGGGAGCGGCAGACAGCCAGGCCGCTCCTACCAGGAACATGCTTATCACGAAGCTTTTGATTGGGGTCATTGGATTATGCTTTTGTTTTCTGCTTGATGCTTCAAAATTCGGCTATCAGGCAGGTTCAGGCAAGCAAAAATGTACACAGATATTAAGTACCTGTGGTGCATTGTAATATTTATTATACACTAATTTTAACTATTTTTGATAGTTCAAGATTAAGTTTCTATGAATAACAATCGACTCCTTTACCATCTCATAGGCAGCTTGAGCAAGGCTGAAAAGAGATATGTGAGTCGGTATGCGGCATTTAACAGAGATAAAAGCCGCCTGTTGAAGCTTTTCAACTTCATCAATGAACATGGCATTACCAGTGATGAAGACCTCAGGAAATCGAATAAAAATGCAACCTTGCTGCGCGATATAGAGGTTTCGAAGGTGCATCTGACGCAGTTGATATTGGTATCGTTGCGCCAGTATCACCGGCAGGAAGGTGGCGAGCGTCGGCTGCGCGGGTTGATGGATGATGCAGATATTTTATGGCGGAAATCGCAATATCAGGCATGCGCACAAACACTCAAAAAGGTAAAGCGACTTGCAAAAAGTTTAGGGTATTATACCTATGTGCTCGAAGCGGCTTACATGGAGCGAAATATGATGGGCACACATCCGGCGTTTCCTTTGACTGAAGAAACTGTTGATATTGCCAATAGAGAAGAAAAAGAAGCGCTGGAGGCACTCCAAACAGAATTTAAATTCCGGAATCTTGCTGCGCGTTCGGCTATCATACATAAGCGCTTTGGAAACTCGCGAAGTGAGACAGATTTTGCGGAGATTACCGCACTTGCCGCAATGCCCGAGTATGATGTTTCGGAGGCTACTACCCTTCGCTCCAAACGCTTTTATCATCATAGCATGCTCACCTATTATTCCAGCATCGGCAATCTTGAGCGCGCAGTGATGCACAATCGGGAAATCCTTGAAACTTATAATGCCCCGGAATTAATTCGCGAACATGCAGCGGGATTCATCATTGCGCATAACAATCAGGCATTATTGCACTTGAGGCTCAAACAATACAAATCAGCACTTGAAATACTGGAGGCATTGCCACTACAATTGAAAAGCGCCATCCGTCGACCGAATCGAGAATTGCAATGGCGCGTGCAGGTGGCGAGACTCAACTACAGCCTCGGAATTTGTTTGGAATGTGGCGATATGCACAGGGCGAAACCACTCATACTTGAAGCGGAAGATTTTATTGCGCGATTTGCTAGGACGATTTCAGTTATGCGATTATCGGAGATGCGATTCTCCATTGCCAGTTATTATTTGATCAATAATCAGCCCGACAAAGCACTGGAATATTTATCGGCAGTGGAGCAAACAGATTATGTGCGACAGAAACATGATCTATATATTTCTGTGCGCATTATGCAGTTGATTGCACATTATGAATTGGGGAATACCTTACTTCTCCCCTATCTCGTGCGATCACTGTATCATGCAGTGATGAGCAGGGAGCGATTGTTCCGATTTGAATCGGTACTTATCGGGTTTATGCGAAAGGATTTGTTGAAAATAGTTGACAAGAGGTCGGCGCAGCGCAGTTTTAAGAAGCTACACGCAACTTTCGAAGTACTTTATAACGACCCGCTGGAGCAACATGCATTCATCAATTTCGATATATTATCCTGGCTGGATAGTAAGATCAGAAATATTTCTTTCACACAGGCGATCTACGAGAAACACGGGCATTTGTTGGTATAAGTTGTATCTTTAAATCACCATGACCACCAACTCCGGCGAAATAAACTCTAAAGACTTTGCAGATCAAGCTGTAAATGCCTTGTCGAACCTGAAACGGGCAATGCCTAAGGACTGGAAAAAGGCAATACAACCTTACCAGGAACAGATAAAAAATCAAGCCTCTGAAGCTTCTGTAAGCACTACAACAGCAGTTTTAATGCTTGTGAAAAAAATCAATGCTTCTGCAATATCTATGAGTATTGTTAAAATACAGCATTTCTTTTTGTTGGCCGCGTATTGTGATATGTTGTGAGGTATGGTTTGTGAGCTGTGATTTATGGGGTGTGTTTGTGGTACGTATTTTTTCGCGCAAAGGCGCTAAGGGGCAGAGGCGCTAAGTTGAGGTGAGTGGTGAGTGGGCACTACGCAAATTCGCTCGCAAAGTGAGCGAATAATTGCATTAGTCTCACTACTCAATACCCACTACTCACTACCAGTCGTGAATCGTGATTCGTGACTCGTGAGTCGTGAGTCGTGATTCGTGACTCGTGAATTTTTACCTGATACTTGATACCTGATACTTGATACTTGATACCTGATACTTGATACCTGATACCTGATACTTGATACCTGATACCTAGTCTAGATACTAGATACCCGCCAGAGGCGAGGCGAGCTTGGCTCTAGATACTATCACAATCCTCAAAAACCCATTCAACTACAAACAACACCAACCATATTAAAACCAATTAATAAATTCACTATTTCCAATAAATCATCCATGCCATCCATTTTCTAGATTGGAGGTAATTGGGGGTGTTTTCGTGGGTGTAGGCTTCGCGTTCGAAAACGATGTTGAGGTAGGCCTTGTGATGCCTGCGATATTTAATCAGGTTGAATAAATAATGCAAGAGGTAGATGACATAAAATGGAATAATCAGTAATTCTCGTTGCTGCCTGAGGTGAATATGTTCGTGATTGATAAATGAGGGCTTGCTGAGTAAAGCAGGATGCTGATAAATGACAAATGGGAATAATGTAATTCCCTGCATATAAAACCACTTGCAGTGAATTAACTGCCAATTCTTGATTCCGGATGTAGTCATTTTCCAAAAGCCCATTGCAAAAAGTGCGGCATCACACCGGCCCAGGTGCGCAAGTCGTGTTCACCTTCTTTTACGACAACAAAGCTGATATCCTCTTTATCGGTATAACCTTTGTTTTTGAGCTCTTTAATGAGGTCGAGTGTATCGTCTATAGAGTCTATGAGTCCGTTTTTATTGCGATCGGCTTTTTCGTCCATAGTGCCCACTTCAAACCAGAATTTCAACCCATCGCGTTTTTCGGAGTTGCGTATCATTTGGTGGGCAATTCTATGTTTGTCGTCTTTATAACCTCTGTTATAGGCTTTCATTCGCCACCAAAGGCTACCGGAGAACACCCCTACCCTTGTAAACGCTTCCGGATGACTCCAGGCGATGTCAATGGCACTTAGTCCGCCCATACTCCACCCTGCAATTGCATTTTTCCTGCGATCTCGCGACACGCTGTAGGTATTGCGGATAAAGGGAATCAATTCATTGATAAAAAACTCGGCATAAATCCCTGCCTTGGTGCCACGCTGTTTGAAATCTGCGGCAACACTGCTTCCGTATTCCTGAAGACGGTCTTCATTGGCGTGGATGCCTACTGTGATGATCTGCGGAATAGCATTAGAAACCATTGCCTGCTGCAGGATATCTGCAACACCCATAGGGTCTATATCCTGTCCGTCGTTGAGCCACAACACAGGATAGGGCTTTTGGCGGTAATCGGGAGGTAGAATCACTGTGAGCTGCACTTCCCTGTTCAGGAACGACGACCTGATAGCAGTTCTATGAACCGTAACCTGAGGAGTAAGTGTCAACTTCATGTATAGACGCAAATTTAATGTAAACAACACAACTCTGTGCACTTGTTTCGCATTCGTGTTCGCTTGTTTTCAACTACCTTTGCGTGCAAAACTGCAATCACTTTGGAACTGAATGAACAAAAGCATACCTGGCAATCTTCGGTGCTTGGTATACAGATGGAAATGTTGAGTTTTGGAACCGGCGGATTTCCTTTGATCATATTCCCTACATCGATGGGCATGCACAATGAAAATCGCGATTTTAAACTGATAGAAAGCATAGGATGGTTTATAGAAACCGGAATGGTAAAAGTGTATTGTCCCGACAGCATAGATAAACACAGCTGGTATAACAAGGAAGCTTCTCCGGCCGACAGGGTATTGAATCACATGCTTTACGACCGAATGATCATGGAAGAAATCATTCCCGGGATAACAAAAGACTCAGGTTATAGCCGCATTGGTGTTGCCGGATGTAGTTTCGGTGGTTATCATGCCTGCAATTTTGCTTTCCGTCACCCTGACTTAACGGCTGTGATGATTTCATTGCATGCTAAATTCGATATCACCGGACAGCTTGACGGGTATTACGATGACAATGTGTATTATAACAACCCGCCGGATTTCGTTCCGGGATTGAGCGATGAGCAGTTGTGGAAGATGCAGATATTTTTAGGCTCTGCCGAATATGACATGTGTTTAGATGCTAATTACCATATGGCACATTTACTTGGTACAAAGCAGGTACCACATGTGCTTGAAGTGGAGCAAGGCGATAAACATGATTGGCCTTGCTGGCGAAAACAATTGCCTAGATTTTTATCTTTGATACAGTACGACAATTTACACTCTTGAATTAACCCTAAATAATTTGCAATGAAACGAATAGGAATTGTACATGGCATGGAAGATTCATTCCCTAATGCCTTTATAGAAAGAATAAACAGTAAACGCATAGATGGCATTGTTGCTGAACGTGTGTTGATCGACAAGGTAGTGCAAGGTGCAGCCAGCGGTTATGATGTGATTCTTGATCGCATTTCACACGATGCGCCATTTTATCGTGCCTACATGAAAAATGCTGCCATCAGTGGTGCTGCTGTTATGAATAATCCTTTTTGGTGGAGTGCTGATGAGAAATTTTTTAATAATGCATTAGCAGTTAAAATCGGAATTCCTGTTCCTAACACGGTGTTATTGCCTTCGCATGATTTACCTGAAAACACAAAAGATACATCCTTCCGGAATTTGAAATATCCGTTGGACTGGGAATCGATATTTAATTACATCGGATTTCCTGCATATATGAAACCACATGACGGTGGTGGATGGAGAGGTGTTTCGCGTTTAGAAAATATGGAAGAGTTTTTCAGTAAATATGCTGAAACCGGCGATGATGTAATGATTTTGCAAAGTGAGGTTACTTTTGATTATTACTTCCGTTGTTATTGCATGGGCGGTAAATACGTACACATTATGTATTACGAACCACGAAATCCGCATCACCTCCGTTATACCTGGAATGGCCCTCAGGCACCACAAAGTTTGTTGGATACCGTGAAAACCTATACGCTTGCATTGAATCAAGCACTGGGTTATGATTTCAATACGGTAGAATGGGCTGTTAAAGATGGTATTCCATATGCCATAGATTTTTGCAATCCTGCACCTGATGCTGATTTACAGAGTGTAGGTGAAGAAAATTTCGAATGGGTTGTTGAACATGCTGCGCTGATGGCAATAGAACGCGCATTGGCACATAAACCGGGCCAGGACAATCTGAATTGGGGAACCTATGTTCGCAATTCTGTTGGCGGAGTGCCGCATTTACCACAAACACAACCGATATTTAATTCGGCATTATCCTATTAATTTGTTGACGACTGCACATGAGTATTTATAAAGATTTCACATTAGGCATTGAGGAAGAGTTTCAGATTATCGATCCCGAAACACGCGATCTATCGCACCGCAAACATCATATTATTGATGCGGCCGCGAAATATAATGTCGATATAAAAGCAGAGATGCACCAGAGTGTAGTTGAAGCTGCAACTACCATCTGTAAAGACATTCACGATGCCCGCAATCAGGTGGTAAAGTTGCGCAGGATCATTGCAGATCTTGCCGACAAGGACAATCTGAAAATAGCGGCAGCGGGAACACATCCATTTGCAGCATGGGAAGAACAGTTGATAACGAACCATCCGCGTTATCAGGAGATCGTGAATGAATTTCAGGAAGCAGCGCGCAGTAATCTGATTTTTGGATTGCATGTGCATATTGGCATGCCATCGCGTGATGTGGCGGTGTTTATGATGAATTCGTTGCGATACTTCATTCCACACATCTTTGCATTGTCTACAAACTCGCCATTTTGGGAAGGAAGAGATACCGGATTTAAATCATTCCGCACGAAAGTATTTGATAAATTTCCGCGCACCGGTATTCCTGATGTGTTTAATGATGCCAGCCACTTCGATAATTTTATTGCATTGTTGGTAAAAACAAATTGTATCGACAACGGCAAAAAAATATGGTGGGATCTTCGTGTGCATCCATACTTTAATACCATCGAATTCAGGATGTGCGATATTCCGATGCGCGCCGATGAAACAATTGCCTTAGCAGCTTTAATGCAGGCACTTACCGTTAAGCTCTATAAGTTGATGAAGAGCAATATCGGTTGGAGAAATTACGATCGTGCATTGATTCAGGAAAACAAATGGCGTGCCGCTCGTTACGGCATCAGTGGTAAACTGATTGATTTCGGTAAACAGGAAGAATCAGAAACGCGCGGCTTAGTATTAGAACTGCTCGATTTTGTGGATGATGTAGTAGATGAGTTGGGCAGTCGCGAAGCATTGGAAAATGTGCGTTGGATATTAGATAATGGCACCGGTGCTGATCGTCAGGTGAAGATGTATTATGAAAAGAACCGCGACTTTAAAGCGCTTGCCGATTATATGATAGATGAAACATATATTGGTATATGATGTAATGTAAACAGGTTAATCAAGCATAATAAAAAAGCCACCGGGAAACCGATGGCTTTTTTTGTTGCAATATTTTTTTTACTCGATTACAATTTCGCGCACTAATTTCTGTTGGTCAATAGTTGCTTCAATCAAATATACTCCCGAAGGAATTTGTCCGGAAACATTTAATTGGTCGTCTATTTCACCATTATCTACAATTATAAATGCCTCGTACATCATTTGACCGAGCATTGAATAAATTTTCACGGAGGCTTCGCCATTGATATCTGCACCAAAATCAATTTGAAGCGTAAAATCTCCCTGACTTGGATTTGGATAAATCACGAATGATGCATCAGCTTCATCCTGATAAGGACTTGCTTCGTGGCAGGTTTGCACAACCGAATATGCTGAAGATGTACCGAAGCATCCTGTAGGATCAATTTGTTTCACTTTGTAATTTCCGGAGGTAGTGGCATTATATTTATTGGTCACTTCTCCAAACAACGGCACTGCCCCTTTATACCACTGGGAAGTAGACCCAATTTTATTCTTGCAACTCAATTTCACCGGATTATTCACACAAAGATCATTTGATGCCGATGTGAGCGACACAACAGGCTTAGGATTATTATTTACGGTGACAGTGGTAATTGCTGAATAGGTGATACAACCTGCAGGAGCTGTATATTTCACTTTATAACTGCCGGATTGGGTAGCAGTGTAAGTAATACCTGTTGCACCGGCAATTGGAGATGTACCTTTATACCATTGGCGATTAAATCCACTAATAATCGGACTAGCCGTAAAAGTAACAGAACTTCCCTTACAGAATTCAACAGGACCACTGGCAGTAATTACAGGATTTACCGGATCTTCATCAAGAAAGGCATCGCAGTCGTTATTGATTAAATCGCAATAATCTGCAACACCGGGATGCACGAGACCGTTAAGGTCATTACAATCACTATTATTGTCTACATAACCTACCGGTTGATTACAAGCTTCTACACTGATCAAAGCCGAACCATAGGTATCAAAATCTGCATCGAGATACCAAGTAGGGCGACCTGTTATGAGTGGATCAGCATCATCAACAAGCAAATTACAGTTGTTGTCAATTCCGTCACAAATTTCTGAAGCAAGAGGATGAATACCACTATGAAGGTCATTGCAATCAAGACCATTTGTAACATATCCGATAGGCAAAAAACAATTTAAAGTGGTCATAGTGATGTTTCCATATCCATCGCTGTCCATATCGGCATAGAACAAAATTTTACCTGTTACATCAGGGTCTTCATCATCGGTAAGTCCATCGCAATCATCATCTAATAAATTGCATACTTCCGGAGTGCCGTGTGTTTGCAGGGAATCGGCATCATTACAATCGCCAAAAATGGCAACATAGTGTTCGGGAGCAAAGCAATTGAGACTGGTATTTGCCCAATCGCCATAACCGTCATTATCTATATCTGCATACCAGATAGTTTGACCAGTGATGTCGGGATCTGCGTCATCGACTAATCCATCGCAATCATCATCATACGCATTGCAAATTTCAGGAGAACCAATAGTAAAATCAGCGTTGCTATCATTGCAATCACCAAAAGTAATTACATAACCTTCCGGTGCACCGCAAGCGATAATGGTGATCGTATCATTTCCGAGGCCGTCGCCGTCGTTATCAGCATACCAAATTGTCTGACCGGTAATATCAGGGTCAGCGTCATCAAACAACCCGTCGCAGTCATCATCAATTCCATTACAAATTTCCGGACCTCCGATAGTGTAAGCAGGATTATTATCATTGCAATCGCCACCAACACTGATATATCCAATCGGGGCAAAGCAACTTACTATTTGGACTGTATCATTTCCAAGACCGTCAAAATCATTATCGAAATACCATGTTGTCATTCCAACAACATCAGGATCAGCATCATCGATAAATCCGTCACAATCATTATCTATGCCATCGCAAATCTCTATTGCAGCCGGGTGAATAGAAGCTGATGTATCATTACAATCATTCGGGTTATTGACGTAGCCGGGTAATTCACCAAAAACGATCATACTAGTTGCCGGATCGCCATAGCCATCGTTATCAATATCTTGATATCTGATATAGGCATCCAGGTCGTTATCAATTATACCATCGCAGTCATTATCAATGTCATCCGGTATTTCATAACTTCCATACAAACCACAATCTCCGGATTCAAAAGGCAGTGTATCGAATTTCTCTAAACGCAACTGAGCAAGTATGGCACGGTATTCTAAAATTTTTTCGTGATATTTCGGATTAGCCACCTGATTGGTATCCTGCAAAGGATCAGTGGTCAGATCATAAAATTCTTCTGTCCAGCAATCGCAATTAGTAGTTGTATACAAATAATCAAAACTTCTCACACCTCTGATATCGGGAACGTGATGTACATCGTCGGGTTCTGTTCCTTCATATTCATAAAAAGCATAAGGTCTGAGTGTATCCGGTTCAGCAAGGTCGCGCAATGATTTCCCCATAAATCCAAAGGTGTCGGGAATACCAATTGCATCGAGAATTGTTTTTGGGATATCGATTAATTCAGCAAGGTCATTATCAATAAATTGACCTGCCGGAAACCATGCAGGATAGCGCACATACAATGGCACACGAATAGATTCTTCAAGAGGCATCACTTTAGCGCGCATCATATGTTCGCCAATTAAATAGCCATTGTCGCTCGTAAAGAAAATAATAGAGCTGTCTGTTTCATGCGTGTCGTCTAGATGTAACATGATTTTAGACACGTTTTCATCAACACCATAAAGACAACTGTATCGATCCTGAATAAATTTGACTGTTGCTGTTGTATCCTTTACCCAAAGTGAACCCGGGTCAGTATAATACGTGGGATATAAAGTATCGTAAGGATAAAAATTTTCAGGAAAAGGCTTCACCTCAGCATTGTACATCGCCGCGTCAGTTGCTCGCGGAACATTCGGTGTATGTGGAGCAAGCGGAAAGAAAAATAATGCAAATGGTTTATCATTATGTACAGCGGCCGAGTCCATAAACGCATTGAGGTAGGTATTAAATGCGTCAGTAAGGTGTCCTGATACAAATACATTGGTACCATTTACCTTAATCCATAGATTTTTATATAACTCCTGATCGCCGATATCCACCCAATAATCAAATTGGTTTGGCGACGGAAAACCATTTCCATACTTTCCGATGAATCCGGTGTAATAACCATCATCGATCAGAATATTCTGAATTAATGGGAGCGTTTCTGAAAGATCATCGCCATTGTTTTGGGTGCCACTCTGATGAGAATACACACCGGTGTAAATGGATGCCCTGCTCGGTCCGCAAATGGGAGTTGGAGCATACGTCCGATTGAAGTTGATGCCTTCATTCGCAATGCGTTCAATATTTGGTGCAATAAACCAGTCGGCTCCGCCACTTGGACGAAATTCATCATATCGTGCATCATCTGTCATGATGAAGACAATATTGGGTTTAGCCGGAGCTTGAGCAGTTGAACGAGTTACCGATAAGACACAAAGGTTAAGAAGCACGACCAGCTTAGCCCCAAGAGTCGTTTGTTTCATTGGTATGTGTTGACTGTTTGGTTCAATAATGGGATGCAGCAAATATAGCCATTAAATCTGCCCTATAAGAAACAAATTGACGCATATTGACATTTTGATGATAAGTGGTGGATAACAAACATATCTGCACTTTTTAAAAACTCTAATTTTGGACCTTATGTCCCGCGAGCGGAAGATTAAACTGGCGATATTAGATATGTACGACAATGCCCCAAATGAGGGCATGCGTTGTCTGAAAGCCATGGTACAAGCGGTTGGCGATAAAATAGACTGGGAAGTATTTGAGGTGAGGAATAAAGACGAAGTTCCGGATAAGAACTTTGATATTTATATCTCCTCAGGCGGACCGGGCAGTCCATTTGATGGAGAAGGCAAGACATGGGAGCCAAAATTCTTCAATCTTGTTGACCAAATAACAGCACATAATGCCAATGGACATAGCAGAAAGAAGTATATGTTCGCCATATGTCACTCTTTTCAATTGCTGAGCCGGCATTTTGAACTTGGCGAAGTGTGTAAGCGAAAAGGCACCGCTTTTGGGGTATTCCCTATTCATAAAACCGAACATTCGAAGCGGGACAGGTATTTCAGAAACCTGCCCGACCCATATTATGTGGTAGATAGTCGCGATTGGCAGCTCATAGAACCCGATTTTGCCAAAATGACCGCGCTTGGAGCCAGTATTATGGCAATGGAAAAGAAGCGAGAGCATGTTCCCCTACCCCGTGCGGTGATGGCAATCAGGCTGAGCGACGAGATGTATATGACCCAATTTCACCCTGAAGCTGATGCAGAAGGTATGCTCCGGTTGTTCGCCAAACCTGAAAAAAGAGAAACCATCCGTAATAGCCACGGAGATTGGAAATTGGAGGAGATGGTACGCTTTCTTTCAGACCAGGATAAGATTCCGCTGACGCATAAAGAGGTTATCCCTAATTTCTTGCGATCTTCCATCGGTGCGCTAACCATGTCGGACACATAATTATTTGATTATCAATTACTTATTAATTTTTTCCCATCCATGATTCCGGAAATTCGAAGTGCTTTTAATGCCGCATTCACCGAAGAAAAGTATGCCGCATTTACATTGGCCTGTCAGGAGCGATTTAATAAAAAAATTGAGTTTAAAATCTGCGAAACACCGGTATTTGTGAGTGCTGAGTTTTCAAGATCGGTCAAGGCTGCAGGAGAAGCGATCATTGATCAGTTGACAGATCAAGCCTTTTTGCGACATACAGATGCTGCAATACCTGATATGTGGCGGGTTCCGGGTGAGGAAGGGAAACCTGTATTTTTAGCCCTTGATTTCGGAATTTGTGTAGATGATGCCGGCAATCTGATTCCACAACTCATTGAAATGCAGGGATTTGCCTCGCTTTATGCCTGGCAACATGAATTAGGAAGACAATACAGGCAATTTTACCCGATTCCGGAGGAAGTGCATCATCTTTTTAATGGATTAGATGATATCGCCTATCGAAAATTGCTAAGAGACACCATAATTGGAGATCACGACCCGCGGGAGGTGGTGATACTTGAGATTCAGCCCGATCATCAGAAAACCTGGATCGATTTTTATCTGACACGCGAAATGTTGGGAATACAGCCAATTTGCATTTCTGATGTCATTGTTGAAGGCACACAACTTTTCTACATACTAAACGGCGAGAAAACCTGCATTAAGCGAATTTACAACAGGCTCATTTTTGATGAACTTGCGCAGCGAAATGATCTTTCTATCCAATGGAATATGACCACTCCTGCAGATGTGGAATGGGTTTGTCACCCAAACTGGTTTTTCCGCATCAGCAAGTACACGATGCCATTTTTAAAGCATGCTTCTGTTCCGCAAACTTTATTTCTTGATCAGGTGAAAGAAATTCCTGCCGATCTGCAAAACTGGGTATTAAAACCACTGTTTTCTTTTGCCGGCCATGGGGTAATTTTCAACGTTACAGAAGCCGATATCGAACATGCGATGCCTCAGGCAGGTAATTTTATCCTCCAACGCAAAGTGCAATATGCACAGGTGGTTCAGACCCCCGATGAACCCGCTAAAGCTGAATTGCGATTGATGTATTTATGGTTACCGGGAACCGATCGTCCTACACTCGTTACGAATCTTGCAAGGTTGAGTAAAGGGGTTATGATTGGTGTAGATTATAATAGAAATAAGACATGGGTTGGCGGCACGGTTGCTTACTATGCCGATTGAGTTGCGGTAAATTAATTACAGCATTCTTACACTTGTTCCAATCCATTTACCGTTTGGAAGTATATCTTTAGAAAAAAATGGATATGCGAATTAACACTATCCTGATAAGCGCAGCTATAGCCTTAGCAATGATTTCCTGTAATAAGGATGAAACGCCTACACCTGATGGATTGATGTCGAATGGCTCCTTTGAGAATGGTGGCTCATTTTCTACCGATGGATGGTCAGTATCAAACGGTGCTTCAGACAGCGATGTTCCTGATGGCGGCGGTAGCTTTTCTTTAAGACTAAATCCTGCTTCCTTACCCGGAGAAGGATATGCAGATTATATCATTGAAGACCTTGAAGGGTCGCATACTTTCAATGCCTCATGTTTTATGCGTTCATTCGATGATTGGCCGGGATCCATTACATTAAAAAAACGTACCGCAGATAATGTTGTCACCATTCTAGCAACAGCTGCAAGCAGTGATGCCGGATGGATAGAAAAAACAATTTCGGCAAGTGCAACTTTTAATTCCGGCGATGTGTTGATCATTCATTTATCTGCAGGATCTACTGAAATACCGATTGACAGTAAATATGTGTTATTTGATTTGGTAACGATTGAGGAATAGTTAGATAAAAAAGGAAATATTTTTTTGAAGAATAAATTAAAGGAAGTGGCAAGTATTTTTGAGCAAGAGACCGTATCGGAATTTAAACAACGCATTGAAAAATTAACACCCGTAACACAACATTTGTGGGGCACGATGACAGTATCGCAGATGTTGGCACATATTCAACAACCCATAATGGTAGCTTTGGGTGACACCAAGCCTAAGCAAAACATGTTTGCGAAATTATTAGGTGGTGTTCTCAGGAGAAAATATGTAAATAGAGAACCATTTACCAAGAACTTACCCACTGCTTCAAGTTTCGTTGTATCTGATGAAAGAAATTTTGAACACGAGAAACAAGATGCTATTCAATATATTGAACGTTTATCAGCATTAGACAGATCAACCATTTCCGGTCGCAAGCATCCGATATTTGGAAATTTAAGTGCCGAAGAATGGGACATGCTACTTGTGAAACATCTCGAACATCACTTGCGCCAATTTGGTGTGTAATGTAATATCATGCAGCCGAAATATTTCCCTTCATCACAAATCAGATTAATCCTCATTGTTTGCGGATTTGCAGCTTTGCTGGCAGGCAGGGCAACCGGCAGCATGAATACCTTGAATGCTGTTTTAATCATTATTCAATTGGTAACACTGGAACTCATTTTACGTGAGAGCACAATTTTCAATACCATTTATTATCGATTGCTATATATCTGCAGCTCAGTAATTATCATCGGAGCAATGATGATTATTTTACATTGGCCTTATGCCAATTATGTAGTTATCATGGGCATGTCATCTGTTGCCATTGTATATACTTTGCGCAGTATCAACAAACAACACAAGGCATTACTAGATTATGCAAAATGGATATGGCTTGTATTGAATACCATAGCAGGTATTTTGAACCTGTTGCACGGGCAGTATGCACTCATGTCATCCTATTTGGCAACCGGTGCATTTTTCTTAATGATGCTGGTATTTTTTATTTCCCCAAGAACTTCAAAAGGCATGGAACAGCGGCCTCCGGAAGAAGATGATCTGCCGATTGATCAAATTTAAATTATTCTGAAACAGCCGCTGCAACTGCTTCAGTAACAATTACAGGTTCCAACAATTCAAAATCATCAATTTTATTGAGTTCAAATACGGTAGCTCCTTTCTCATCGAAATAATAAGGCAATTTAAATTTCGCATTCCACACCATCTCACGATGTGTATAGGAGAATCTTGCGTGCATTTCCTGTGATGAAGTTTCGTTGAATCCTTTGATCATAATCAACAACTCCACTTCTGCATCTGACATATCCTGCAAGGTCATGCCATATAATGGACTGTCTTCATTAATATGATGCACCATGGTCCAGTTGAGCGGGAAATAAGTAATGCGATTATTGTCGATGGTAAGCGGATAAAATTTTCTACTTGTTTTGCCATCCGCAGTAATTACCATTGCCAATGTAACCTTTACTTCCAATTCAGTGAGATTGTGATTTCTGGCATTTGCTGCGCGAAACATTATTCCCATTCCATTTTTATATGGCCCAATTAATGCCTGTTTCGAAAATCTTAAACTATGTGGTGTATTGGCAAACCTACCGTACATCAATCCCGTAAAAATGGCGAATCCCATTAATCCTATTAATGCTTCAGATGCAGCGAGTAAGCTGACCGTACCGGATAATGGATACAATGATCCATAACCAACGGTTGTTAATGTTTGTGCGCTGAAAAACAAGGCAACAAGAAAATTATTATGCACCTGATAATCGCTGGTCATGCCGATTCCATTGTAATCGATAAGCAGATATAAGGTTGCAAACAACAGGTTAACTACAGTATAATAAAACAATATAAAGAGCGTGAACCGCATCCAATTCATATTCAGCAATTCGTGAAATATGAGCTTTCTCTCCCCTATTCGTTTTACATTAAATGTGCCATCCTGACGAATGATACGTTGCACGCCTTCGGCATAGCGATTGGTGAATCCGAATTCATCACCCTTATCTTCCTTGCTGCTAAGGCGACGAACAAATTTGTCTTTTAACTTCATGGTGATATTGACCCTATCCCTGTAGAGGAAGGACAACAAAAATACAAGAAGAAATAGTTCCTAAAATGTGCGACTGACAATCTTAATCATCAACCTCAACCATGGTGCCGGCTTTCTTACGCTCATGCTCCAGCAAATGAATCTTACGGAGACGGATATTGAGCGGCGTTACTTCCACCAGTTCATCTTCGTCGATATATTCCATGGCTTCTTCCAGAGGCATGCGGTGAGGTGGTGGCAGATTCACCTTATCATCGCTTCCGCTTGCGCGCATGTTGGTCAGTTTTTTGGTACGAGTGGCATTTACAACCATATCGTTATCCCTGCTGTTCTCACCGATGATCTGACCTTGGTATACTTCCTCACCGGGGCCGATGAAGAAATATCCACGTTCTTGCAGTTTATTCAATGCATAGGCAATGGAGGTGCCTGTTTCATGCACGATCAACACACCATTGATACGCGAAGGGATATCACCTTTCCACGGCTCATAGGCTTTAAAGCGATGGCTCATGATAGCCTCACCTTGTGTTAAATTCAGGATATTGGTACGCAAACCGATTATACCTCTTGATGGGATATTGAATTCAAGATGGGTGCGGTCGCCACGAGTCGACATCATGACCATTTCACCTTTTCGCTGGCTAACGGCTTCGATAACTTTACCTGCCGATTCCTCAGTGGTTTCCACCATTAAGGTCTCGATTGGTTCACAACGTTGTCCGTCGATATGTTTGAGGATAACTTTCGGTTGTCCGAGCTGCAGTTCATAACCTTCACGGCGCATGGTTTCCACCAGGATTCCGAGGTGTAGGATACCGCGACCGAATACCATGAAAGAATCGGCACTATTGGTTTCTTCTATGCGAAGGGCAAGATTTTTCTCGATTTCGCGATACAGGCGATCGCGGAGGTGGCGGCTGGTGACAAATTTACCTTCGCGACCGAAGAATGGTGAGTCATTACTTCTAAACAGCATGCTCATGGTAGGCTCATCGATAGGAATGCCGGGTAAGGCTTCAGGATTATCGAAATCGCCAATAGTATCGCCAATTTCGAAGCCTTCAACACCGGTAATAGCCGCGATATCGCCACTTTGCACCTCTTCAGCCTTCGCTTTTCCAAGTCCTTCGAATACAAAAAGATCTTTGATACGACTTTTCACCTGCGTGCCGTCGCGTTTTACGAGCGTAACCGGTTGTCCGGGTTTTACCGAACCCCTCACCACTCTACCGATGGCAATACGACCGATATAACTAGAGTAGTCGATACTGGTAACCATCATTTGCAGAGAACCCTCGTTGTAAACAGGAGCAGGAACATGCTCAACAACCATATCCAGGAGCGCAGCAACGTTGTCGGTTTGCACTTTCCAGTCGTTGCTCATCCATCCGAACTTGGCCGACCCGTAAACAGTCGGGAAATCAAGCTGTTGTTCAGTTGCACCGAGGTTGAACATCAAATCGAACATAGCCTCATGCACTTCATCGGGCTTACAGTTTTCCTTATCCACTTTATTGATCACCACACAAGGCTTCAAACCCAGCGCGATGGCTTTGCTGAGCACATAGCGGGTCTGCGGCATCGGACCTTCAAAGGCATCAACGAGCACGAGAGCACCGTCGGCCATATTGAGAACGCGTTCCACTTCACCTCCGAAATCGGCGTGTCCCGGTGTATCTATAATGTTGATTTTCACATCTTTATAACGAACAGAAACGTTTTTAGACACGATGGTGATACCACGTTCGCGTTCGAGTTCATTATTATCAAGAATGAGTTCATTGTGCTCTTTTGAAAAAAGCTGACAATGGTGCATGATCTTGTCTACCAGCGTAGTTTTACCATGGTCGACGTGGGCGATGATGGCTATATTGCGTATCTTCTGCATAAAAACGGCTGCAAAGGTAGCGTTTTTACAGGCAATAACGCAGGAAATCGGTGAATAAGTGCCGCACTTCAGATATTATTAACATGATTAGCGACTCATAGCCACATAATCCTTGATGAGGGTGCGAACGAAGAGGTGCTTATCTGAAGGCAATTTTTCCAGTCCCAGGCGCTCTTTCACCAGATAACAGGCTTCTACGAGGGCATCGTCGTGGGCGGTGTTCTTGTATTTGATGCTTTTATCCATCACCTCTTTCAAAAGCAGCATTTCTTCCTCAGAAAACTGTCTGGCGCCGGGATACGTGGGGGTATAATTTTCAAGAGTTCTGATGTTCAGGATATCAGCCAGGCCAATGCGCTGGGTAGAATTCGTTTTAATAACCGTGGTATTAGCCACAATATCACCCAATCGCTGACCTTTCTCGGAGGATGATACCAGCATAATAGCAATGGAGCCCAGAGAAAAGAAAATATCAATAGGACGCAAAGCCCAGCGCATGAGATAATCGTTGATGGAGGGAACAGTTCCGGTAAGTTTTACCACTCGAATACCAAGGAGTTTTTTACCAAGGGTACGACCGTCCATGAAGATTTCAAAGCCAAGGTGGTAAAAGAATATAACAGGAAGTGTTATAAAATAAAGGAAAATTTGTTCGCCCATGATGCCCGGCGAGGCCAAAACTACAGAGAGTACCACCAAACCTATCGACTGAAAAATAACATCCAAAATGCTCGCGAAGATGCGGTCTTTCACATCAGCCAGTTCGTAGTTGATGGTTACATTTTGGGTAGTAAGGATATCGATGGTGCGCATGTAATCAAAACAAAAATACATTTTTTTTAAAATCCGCTCACATTGTTAGGTAAATGGTGAGCAATAGGTATGAATTTCACAATCTACGAGCAAATCTCTTATATTTACCACTGCATCCTCAGTAACATGCGCGAGACCAGTTTTATAGATCAGAACAAGAAGAAGTGGCAAACGTTTGAAGACAATTACGAACGTGAGCAGGATCCGGAGAAGGTAAGCAATCTGTTTATTCAGATAACAGATGACCTTTCCTATGCCCGAACCTACTATCCGAATCGTTCGGTAAAAATCTACCTGAACAATCTCGCCCAGCGCGTTTTTCAAAATATTTACAAGAATAAAGTTCGTCGCAGGCAGAAATTCGCTTCCTTCTGGAAAGATGAATTACCGCAAAAAATGTTTGAAGCCAGGTGGCAACTGCTGTTCACTTTTGCATTAT
>JAIBBA010000142.1 GCA_019694895.1 Chitinophagales bacterium | reverse complement strand
CCGACTTCACCAATAACTATTACGAATACGATTTACCGTTAACGGTTACTAAATTACCATTGCCTGCAGGAACCACTGAAGATGAAGCAGTTCGAGAAGCCATTTGGGCAACACTCATCGATTTCCCGCTGGATTCTTTGGTGCAGGTAAAAACATTGCGAAACAAAAATGAAGTTTCGCCATTGGTTCCTTTCAGTATTACCAGCGGAACAGATCAAGGTACTTATACCATCATCGGTAATCCTGATCTTGGATATGTTGAAGAGATCATGATTGGTGTGCGCAATCCGAAAGACATAGGTGGAAGCGGTGCCGAATTCTGTTCAGAAGTTTGGGTGAATGAATTGCGTTTATCGAATATAGATGAGAGTGGCGGCTGGGCTGCATTGGCTCGCGCCGATGTGAAGTTAGCCGACCTGGGAAATTTTACACTTTCCGGAAATATGCATACTGCAGGATTCGGAACCCTGGAGCAGCAAATTGACGAACGATATAAAGATAATTTCTATCAGTATGCCGCTTCATTGAGTTTGGAATTGGGAAAATTCCTGCCTCAGGGTGTGAACCTTCGTTTACCATTGTATGCAAGCATTTCTGAATCATTCAGCAATCCTGAATTCGATCCATATGAGTTGGATGTTGACTTGCAACAAAAACTAGATGAAATTTCAACCACGTATGGTTCTGATTCTTCAGATCTATACAAACGGTCGGTGATTGATTACATAGCAGTGAAAAGTATCAACCTTTCAAATATTCGTTTTGAACGTGGAGATAAAGCAGGTGATCCGCATTTGTGGGATAAAGAGAACTTCGATCTCACATTGGCATATTCTCAGGAATATAACAGCAATCCAATTTTAGAATACGATATTGTCGACAGATATAAAGCTGCATTGGGATACAGCTATAGTCAAAAGGCAAAATATATCCTGCCCTTCGAAAAAGTTATCGATAAAAAATACAAATGGCTGACTCCCGTTCGCGATTTTAATTTCAATCTGCTGCCAACAGGTTACAGTTTCCGCACAGAGCTTAACCGCCAATACGGAGAAACCTTGATGCGCGATGTTTATGGCGATGGACTTATCGATCCTACATACGACAAGTATTTCACATGGGATCGTTTCTATGGTTTGAAATTAGAACCTGCCAAATCGATAAAAATTGATTTCTCAGCAACTAACAATGCGCGTATTGATGAACCTTATGGTGCATTAGATACCAAAGAAAAACGCGATTCATTGTGGAACAGTTTTTATGATTTTGGAAGAAATATCAATTATCGCCATACCGTTTCGGCTACCTATACTTTACCTATCAGCAAATTGCCAATTTTCAGTTGGATTACGATTAAAGCGAATTACAATACCAGCTATGGTTGGGTCGCAGGTTCAATAGGCATTGCAGATACACTTGGAAATACCATCAACAATACACAATCTAAATCCGTTAATGGCGAATTTAATTTCCGCAACCTGTATAATAAATCGAAATTCCTGAAACAATACAACTCAAATACATCCCCCAAAGCAGAAAAGAAAAGCGGGAAAGGTGGTGAAGACGGTGCTGACGAAAAGACTGCGGATGAAAACACCAAAACAGCTAAAAAACCGTCAACCCCAACTGTTTCTCCACCCGTAGAAACCTTAGTAAGATTGCTTATTAGCTTGAAGCGAATGACTGTAAACTATTCCCAGAATTACGCAACAACACTTCCGGGATTCATGCCTTCATCTGATATACTCGGATTAAATGCGGCAACCACAGCACCCGGTTGGGATTTCATTTTCGGTTATCAGCCTTCCTATAAATGGATGGACAGCATTGCGCGCAAAGGATGGATTAGTTCAGCGACCTCACTCAATTACCTGTTCCTTCAAACCTATAGCGAGAACCTCGACGTGCGTGCCAATTTTGAACCGCTGAAGGATTTCCGTCTCGACTTAAATTTGAATAAAACTTATTCTAAAAATCACAGCGAATATTTCAAAAACACAAATTCCATCGACGATCCGTTATTCAGTCACTTGAATGGCGTTGATGCAGGAAGTTTCAATATCAGTTATTCTATCATGGGTACAGTATTTGAAAAACTCGACGCGAAAGAAGTATCTGCTACATTCAAACAATTTGAAGCAAATCGTGAGATCATTTCTGCTAGATGGGCTGCTTTGAATACCATTTATGCCGACGATATATTCTTTAACCCACTTGATGGCACCTTCCTTCCGAATTATACCGAAGGATATGGTCCTTATTCTCAAGATGTGCTGATCCCTGCTTTCCTTGCGGCATATACCGGTAAAGACGCTAACGAGGTTTCATTGAATCCTTTCGATCAGATGCCAAAACCGAATTATCGCATTACGTATAACGGATTGAGCAAATTGCCCGGATTTAAACGACTGTTCTCATCATTTAACGTGACCAGTGCATATACATCTACGCTTGCTTTGAACAGCTTTATCACTGATCTTGATTTCGATGGTAATTATTTTGCATATGGTCACGTAGTGGATACCTTAACAGGTAACTATGTTACATTATATGATATTCCTAATATCATTGTGAACGAGGCTTTATCACCACTCATCGGTTTTGATGTTACATGGATCAATGGTGTTACTTCTAAATTCGATTTCAAAAAATCGAGAACACTCACCATGAGCTTTATCGACTATCAGCTCACACAAATTAATTCTACGGAGTTCACTATTGGTGCCGGCTATAAAATGAGTGGATTTACCTTCCCATTCAAAATTAGAGGCAAGCGACCAAATCTGGAAAACGACCTCACATTTAAATTCGACTTCAGTTTCCGCGATGATATCACGACAAATTTCCGTCTCGATCAGGATTTGAATGAACCGACAGGTGGTATGAAATCAATTTCATTGTCGCCAACCATTGACTATGTTGTGAACGATCGCTTTAATGTGCAATTGTATTTCGATCGCCAACAAACAATTCCTAAGATCTCAACTTCGTATCCTATTACCAGCACCAATGCGGGTGTTAAGGTTCGCTTCAGTCTTGCTGAATAAGGGCGAATGGAGTAAGAATTTCATGTAAGCATCTGAAATGCTGAACGATTTCCCACGTACTAAAAATCACTAAAACAATTCGGCCAAAACCCCTATTTTTGCCCAAAAGAACAGTTATGCAATTTCCTGCCCACCTCAAATACACCAAAGACCATGAATGGATCCTTATCGAAGGCACTACAGGCACTATCGGTATCACCGAATTCGCCCAAAGTGAACTTGGAGATATCGTATATGTAGAACTGAATGGGTTGGGAGATCATATGAATCAGAATGATGTTTTCGGCACCGTTGAAGCTGTGAAAACCGTATCTGAATTGTTCATGCCGGTTAGCGGTGAGATCACTGAGATCAATGCCGGACTGGATAGCGCTCCCGAATCGGTAAACAAAGATCCTTATGGCGATGGTTGGATGATCAAGGTCACAATGTCTGATCTTTCACAGGTAGATGGACTGATGAGCGCTGCTGAATACCAGGCGCATATCGGACACTAATATGTCATTTTCAGGAAAAATCTTCCGGGTTTTAAGCATTCTTTGGGCTTTAGTTATCCTTGTTGTATCGGTAATTCCGAGCGACGAGCTACCCTCTTTGTCAATTTGGGAACCGGATAAGGTGATGCATTTCCTGGTTTATGGCATACTTACGTTCCTCACCGCTCAGACTTTAATCCGCTTAACAGTTATCTATACCCTCAAAAAGAGCATTTTTAGGGCTATAGGTTTATGTATTTTATATGGAATTAGCATCGAATTAATACAAAGAGCGCTGCCAACAAGGCAATTTGACGTTTATGATATCTTAGCAAATAGCCTCGGCTGCTTGCTTGGCGCCGGCTTGGTATTGTTAATTTCAGTTAGCAAAAAACGGCAAGCTCGCTGAACAGCGTTACTTTCGGAATGTTTTTTGTATTGAGGATACTAGAATGTCAATGGAGCAATCATCACCATTTTTAACCGACACGTTTGATGAGATCGTTTTTCACGGTCGCAACAAACGCTACGGCTCCTTTGTGCTCCGCTCAACCATTCGCAGAAATACCTTTATCGGGTTGTATTTGATGACAGCTCTTACACTTTTGTATACAGGCATTCATTTAATCGATTTTTCCATAGATCGAAGCTTACCTCCTTCAAATTTTAGCAATGTTGAAGTTACCCTAAGTGAACCACCGCCGCTTTTCGAAATACTTCCACCTGCCGTTCCACCCGCTGCTGCTCCACAGAATCTTGAGAAGGTAGATGAAATGGAAGTAAAACCCGACAATGAAGTAAGCGATATCAAGCCTCTTACTACCGATGATAAGCAAATTGATAGCACTTCAACAGGCACCGCCACTTCCGGCAGCACAAACAATTCGGCTGTCACAGGTGATGGAAATACTATTTACTCGAATGTAGAAGTTTATCCCCAATATCCGGGAGGACCAAAAGGATTAAAAAAATATCTATCCGATAATGTTCAATATCCTGAAATCGCTCATAAAAATAATATTACCGGCACAGTTTGGGTAGTATTTGTGGTGAACCAGGATGGCAGTGTTTCTGATGTGAAAGTGGAAAAAGGAATAGGCGGAGGCTGCGATCAGGAAGCAATTCGTGTTGTACAAGGAATGAGGAGGTGGAAACCAGGTATGGATGGCGGGAAACCTGTAAGGGTATATCAACGAATAAAAATTGGATTTGCTCTGGATGATAATAGCTGATTCCGTTAATTTGTGTTGTCGGAATACTAAAAACAGTAATCCGGGCATTATTTTAGATACGCTTATTGTATGAAAAAACTAGTGATTATATGTTGCTTTTTATCCTGCTATCTGACAGCAGGAGCGCAAACGGATGCCGCGCTGGCTCAGCAATATATGAGTACCGGTCAATATGATAAAGCAGCTGATCTCTATAAAAATCTGTTCAATGACAATCCAAATGGATATTACAAAGCTTATTATAACTGTTTGTTAGTGCTACAGGATTATAAGGAAGTAGAAAAGATTATCGACAAACAGATCAAAAAAAATCCGGATAATCTGACCTATTATGTCGACTATGGCATTGTATTGGAAAAACAAGGTGATAAGAAAAATGCTACAAAACAGTATGAATCTGCCATTCAAAAAATGACGGATAGTCGACCGCAGGTAACACAACTTGCCAATGCATTTATTGGATATGACATGCCGGAAAATGCGATTCGTGTTTATGAACGAGCGAGGGATATCGTGAGCACCTATTCCTTTAACTACGAACTTGCCGGTTTGTATTATCGGGCAGGGAGTTTCGATCAAGCACTAGACACTTATCTCGATTACTATGTGGAAGATCCTATGGGTGGAAGTGCAAAAGTGACTTCGGCATTTTCGCGTATACTCGATGAAGAGAAAGACCATACACTTTTACAGGAGAAATTGTTTGCACGTATTCAAAATGGAAAATACGAATTGCAATACACCGAATTACTCATTTGGGATTATATTCAACAAAAAGATTTTGATGGCGCACTGATTCAGGCTAAGGCACTGGATAAACGCAATAAAGAAAATGGCGAACGCGTTTACGATCTTGGAGAAACTGCTCGCGCCGAAGAATCTTACGATGCTGCCATTACAGCATTTGAATATATTATTTCAAAAGGAAAAGATTCACCATATTATTTCAGCGCAAAAAATGGAATTTTAAATTGCCATAAGGATAAAATTTTCAAACTTGGCCAATACACGAAATCCGATATTGACGCGTTGCGAAACAGCTATACCGCTTTTCTAGCCGAATATGACAGAAAAGATGCACGCGCCGCATCAGTTACCGACGACTTAGCAAAGCTTGAAGCATTTTATGCAGCTGATTTCGCAAAGGCTATTTCATTGGCGGAGCCACTGGTTGACTGGCCCGCAATTTCTGCTGCGGATCGGTCACGCATTAAACTTGATCTCGGCGATTTTTATCTCATCAGCGGCGATGTTTGGGAGGCTACTCTTCTTTATGCTCAAGTTGATAAAGCCATGAAAGACGAACCGCTGGGAGAAGAAGCACGATTTAAAAGTGCAAAACTTGCCTATTATCGAGGAGATTTCAGCTTCGCTCAAGGTATGCTGGATGTGCTCAAAGCTGCTACCAGTGAGCTCATTTCAAATGACGCCATGCAGCTTTCTGTTTTCATAACCGATAATTTGGGACTGGATTCTATTGCTGAACCGATGATGCTGTATGCAAAGGCAGATTTACTTTTATTTCAAAATAATATCCAGGGAGCATTGAAAGTGCTCGATACCCTTACAACCACTTACCCCGCTCATCAACTTAGTGATGATGTTCTATTCTTAAAAGCAAAAATCGCCATCAAACAACAAGATTATACAACTGCAGTAAATTATCTTGAACAAATTCGTCAGAATTATGCCTACGAATTATTAGGAGATGATGCCATTTATATGCTCGGAGATATTTATCAATATCAGTTCAAGGATAACGAGAAAGCTCAACTTTGTTACGAACAGATCTTCATGAACTTCAAGGACTCGCTGTATAGCACCGAAGCCCGCAAAAGATATCGTCAGCTTCGTGGTGATAAAATAAATTGATCGAAATTACTCAATTGGAATACATAGATCCACAATGTATTTCTTTTCAGGATGATTTGCCGGATTGTTGTGATATAATTCATAAGGAAATCCATCTGCTTTGTTATATCCCCTATCATGCATTTCTATGAAAATACTATTCCATGCAGGTTCAAATTCTTCAAGTGTTATTTCGAAGCGACCAATAAATGTTTTTCCACCGGATATAACACCACTGCTCATATGTTGATCCTCCGGCAGTTCATGGCGGGAGGCAATTCCAATGCTCATGCGAACCTTGCTTTCATCTGTTACTTTAAAGCTATCATGAAAGACTCTGCTAATAAACGTTTCATCCTTTGAAAGAATAGCTTTAGGCCGGGCCCATTTCAGTACTTGTTGAAATGTAGATTCAATGCCATCAACTCCAATTTGAGTGAGGTAGGCAAAATGAAGATCATGTGTGTCCTTAATTGAAATTTTTGCTTGCATCATTAACCATTTTTTAAGATTATTAATGTTGCAAATGTATGCCTCACTTATCAGGTCATCTTGCCCGATCTTGCTGTCGAGTTGTCCAATCTTGCTATTTTTAATATTAAGTTCATCACGAAATGCAGTTGGACTCAAACCCATTACTTTTTTAAAGGTTTTTGAATAAACTGCAACACTGGAAAATCCAAAAGCATAGGCAATTTCTGAAACACTCATTGAAGGTCGGTGCATTAACATAAGGCCTGAATGTTCTATGCGTCTTCTGGTAATATACACCAGCAATGCCTCACCCGTAACAGCCTTAAACAGCCTGTGGAAGTGGAATGGCGAATAGAACGCCACCTTCGCAACAACATCCAACGACAACTCAGCATCGATATGTAAATCGATATATCTAAGTGCATCATTGATCCTTTGTATATATGTAGATTGTCGGGTATGCATTGCCAACTGTGGTATTAATAACTTCAAATATATCACCTCAAATGCTACTTCCAAATCCAAGCAATTATTTTAAGCTACTGTCAAATAGCTAAATTGGATTTTAACATTGTTGTGTTTATGTGTTCGGGTGTTCATGTGCGGGTGTAGCAGACTTTGCGCCTTTGCCCCTTGGCAGTCTTTGCGCGAAACCACCTCACCTGCTAACTTGCTAACCCTCAAACTTCCTCACTATGACAATAGTCCTCATGCTAGCACACCCCCAATTAGCTAATTTGCTAATTC
>JAIBBA010000141.1 GCA_019694895.1 Chitinophagales bacterium | reverse complement strand
GTATACAATTTGCTGTCGGCACGAAATTCGGGAAGTCCTTTCCACACTTTAATGAAAATATTCTGCACAACATCATTCGCATCGTCATGATCAGTTACCATGCGACGGACATGCCAATAAATTTTTTTTGAATAGGTGGATACCAACAATCGATAACCACGCTCGCGATGGAGTGGGTCAAGGCATAATTGTACGATCTCCTGGTCTGACATCCGCGGTAAATTGGTGTTTGGTCAGCACCCTACCGATCGCAATCGGAAAATTTCGGGTTGAAGTTAAGCCGACTTTCTGCCTATGGCTTTCAATGCAGCTTCTACTATGTGAGCAGCACTCATGCCATACTTTTCGAGCAACTGATCAGGTGTTCCGCTTTCGCCGAAGGTATCCTGAACGCCAACAAATTCAATCGGTGCAGGCACATGCTCAGCAATTACTTTTCCAACGGCACTTCCCAATCCGCCTATCACCTGATGTTCTTCGGCAGTTACTGCGCACTTTGTTTTGCTAACCGATTGTATGACTGCTTCGGCATCGATTGGTTTAATGGTATGAATATTAATCAGGTCAACACTATATCCTTTCTCAACAAGGATAACAGCTGCTTCAATGGCTTTTAATACGAGGTGTCCGGTTGCGAATATCGACACGTCACTGCCATCCTGTATCTTCCAGGCCTTACCAATCTCGAAAGGCATATCTGCGGGATAGAAAATCGGCCATTTCGGGCGACCGAAACGCAGGTAAACCGGACCTTCATAGTTGGCAGCGGCAATGGTGGCAGCCTTAGTTTGGTTGTAATCGCATGGGTTGATCACCACGAAATTCGGCAGCATTTGCATCAAGCCGATGTCTTCACAGATCTGATGCGTTGCACCATCTTCACCAAGTGTAAGTCCGGCGTGCGATGCAGCTATTTTCACATTTTTGTTTGAATAGGCAATAGACTGACGAATCTGGTCATATACCCTGCCTGTTGCGAAATTTGCAAATGTGCAGGCAAAAGGCACTTTCCCGCCAATGGTCATTCCGGCAGCTATCCCGGTCATATTTGCCTCGGCAATACCACACTGCACAAAGCGTTCAGGGAATTCTTTAATAAAAGCTTCCAGTTTCAATGAGCCAACCAGGTCGGCACATAGCGCTACCACGTTTGGGTTATTACGTCCTGCCTCTAAAATGCCGGCACCAAAGCCGGAGCGGGTATCTTTCTGATTGGTATAATCAATGGTGATCACGTCTGCGAATTTTCAATTAATTGTTTGCAGCGCGAAGATAAGGATAAGTTACAGTCTGACGGTAAGTGAAGTGCCTGATACCACCTCAAATTCCACAGTAATGGTAGCATCCATACGTTTTTTTGATGCATAGCGGTAGATGACCTTGTATTTCCCGGGCTGAATGGCAACGGCTTCTTTTAAGGAAGCTTCATTCAATTCATAGATCTCGGTGAGTTTATTATCGCGATATTCATAAATACCCCCAATCAATGCTTCATTTTTACTGAATGTCACAAATCCGGGAGCTGCAATTTCAAGCGTTGTTGTTTTATCCTGTTCAACCTGCGCATGATTGATGTATATAACAGGTATAGTTAAAATTTCAACATCGTAATCGCCGGTGAGCATTTTTTGCGCATATTCTGTTTGCTGCGCATTAATGATATCGCCATTTTTTTTGATGATGCAGTTGATCTTCCCCTTATAGGTCTCGCCTCTTACATCAACACGCAAATATCCCTGCGGGGCCGGTTGGGTGATGACATTAATTTTTCCTGATGTCAAATTCACATCGCGCTTCCAGGTTTCAGGAACGGTATGTACCTGCATGTCGTAATTAACTGCCGGGTCGAGTGTTATGGTGTCAGGATTTCCCTTCGGATTGATGGTATGATAATAATTGAATTTCGGAAGATGATTACTTCTGTCATAAAAGGTCATTACCGCATCCGTTTCTTCAGGCCTGTTTTCCGTATCGAGCAGATCTACCCGCACAAACACAGAATTAAATATTTTGGCGATAACACTATTTGCCACATCCTCAGTCTGATCTTCTGTTGAAATATTGGTGAATTCACCCATACAAGAAAACTCAGAATATTTTAATGCGTCAATTCCTATTCCGATAACATACGATTTGGTGAGTATACCTTGCTGACGCATGCGTTGAACCACTTCACACGGGTTTCGACCGCAGGATTCAAATCCGTCGCTCACCAGAATTAAGATATTTCTATAATTCTTTGCATCCTGTCCAAAGTCGGCAATAGATTGTTCTATAGAATAAGCAATAGGCGTAACTCCCTGCGGCCTGATGGTCTCCATGCGCGATTTAATTGTTGCAGCATTTTTTGTGCGAAAGGCTACCTCCAATTTCGAATCTTCGCAATCGTTCAATGGTTGCGGACTCTGATGACCATATACGCGCATAGCCAGCTGAATATTTGGGTTGCCGTTTAAACTATCTACAATATGCCCGACAATATCACGTGCAGCCTGCATTTTTGAGGTGCGATTGAAATTCTCGCCCATACTGCGACTGGCATCCAAAATAATCAGTATGCGCGTAGTTTGACCTTGAGAAAATAATGATGAAGAGGTTGCAATCAGTATACACAACAACATCATCTTCAGGCGATATGTAATTACTTTTTGCATATCAGAGTTTTAATGTTGTTGTTTTTGCCGATTTAATTTGCACACGTTGTTCCTTGGTTGAAGCAGCTACTTTCTTAATATTAGAGCGACTCACCACAATATATTCGCCCGGTAATAATTGCACCGGATCCAATCCTGCCGACATGGTATTTTCATACACTTTTTCCAACTGATCATTTTTTACAGTATATATACTGTATGTTGTATTTGCTGTAAGTGTAATATTTAATGTTCCTGATACAGGTATATCAATTTTGCTTTCAACACCTCCTTTGATCTCATAATTGTCATAATGCAAACGCGGTAGTGTAAGTATGTCGATGTCATAAGTGCCGGCGACATATTTCATTTTGGTATTAAAATTCTGCACGTAAATAATCACACCGGTTTCATTATCGCGCAGCACCAATTGCTTCTCACTTAATGTTGTATTTCCACCTTCACTTAACACCAAAGTCCCTAATGGCACATCAATTCCGATAATATTATGTTTACCGGGCGTCAATTCCACATCATTCAAAAATATTGGTGGTGTAGTGTGTACGGTAATGTCATATTTACCTACAGGATTTAAAAACAAAGTGTCAGGTTGTTGTTTATCATCGGGGGTATGCACATAATTATAGCGCAGTTCGCCACTGGCATGGTCATACAAGGTGATTTCAATATTTTTCTCTAAAGGCAAGCCGAATGCATCTAATAAATTTATCTGCGTGGTAGTGATATTCAATGCCTGAGAAATTACTATGCTCATGGCATTGGCAAATGTTTTTTCATTCGATGCGTCGTAATAGGCACCGACACATTCAAACTGTTTTTTATCTTTTTCTTCAATTCCCAGGCCGATAATAAATGGCTTGAGTGTAATGCGTTTATCACGCAACACCTGTGTGCTCGCACATGGATCACCATCACAATTTTCGATACCATCTGTGATAAGTATGATGGAGTTGGCAGCTTCTGCTGTAGGAAAATCTCCGGCGGCTAAAAAGAGTGAATAAGCGATTGGCGTATACCCTTGCGGTGTGATCGATGCCAAGGCACTTTTTACTGCGCTACCGGTATTTTTCCCGATCGGCACCACTAATTTTGAGTCCTTACAATCGTGCACTGCCCGCGGTTGCTGAAAACCGAATACCCTCAAACCTATTTCAACACCGGGTTCAGAGCGCTGTATACTGTCGATAGTCTTTGTAACAAGCTTTTTCGCAACTTCCCATTTGTTCGTGCCATTCCATGGGTCTACCATACTGCCGGAGCCGTCGAGGAGGATGAGAATGCGCTTGGTAGCTGCCGGTGGCGAGGTTTGAGCCCGACCAACAGCAGCTGTCATCCCAATGAGCAAAGGAATACAGACAAGCAGAAAGAGTTTCTTCATGTAAAAAGCGCCTCTTATAAAACGCAGAAATTCAGCGCCTTATTGGAGGGGTCATACGCAAATAAACAAAAATGCTGCCGTTTTTGACCAAAAGTGTTAAAATACAGATCAACACTAGCGGGAAAGGGTGTATAGCATACTGTTCAACTCCTCCTATTAGTGAGTGCCGGTAACCACAAAAGGCAGCACAGATAAGGATTTTCCGTTGCTCAGACGGGCCAGGTACATGGCAGCCGGCAGGTCGACAGGAAGGTTAGTAATACCCGGAAAAATTACTTGAGAAGAAATCAGCTCCCCGGACAAATTGTAGAAGGAAAGGGTTTGTTCTTCCGAGCAACTCACCCGGAATTGACCATTGGAATAACTTAGTTGATCTGTGGCAGCATCGGAAGTCTCAATACCTACCGGGAAGTTCAGGATCACCTGATTTGAAGGTTCAGATAAGGTATCGCTCACCCCAAAATCGCTCGAAACGGATAAAACCCAGGCATAATAGGGAACACCCCATGAAATCAGATCGCCATCGCTGTCGCGCAGGGTATCATTTCCGGTGAAGGTAAAATCTACATTATCAGGCGTAAAAGAAATGAAATTTGGCGATGCCAACGCAGCTGCAACATCAAAATCAAAGGCTGTTGCATAATCAACAAAATAAAGCTGATAGGTTGCTACTGTTTGTTCCGGCGTTCCATAATTAAAACTAACATGCAGGTCGAAACCACTGGCTGTTTCATTGACATCACTCAACGTAACACCGGATGCAACAGCAGTTGCCGTTTCCAGTACTACAACTCCCGACACATCACTCATGGCATCATGTGCTACGGTAACATCATCAGCCATAGATAAAACAACAGCTTTATATTTTTCGAGGTAAATTAAATTTCCATATGCATCTGTTGAGGTAGAATTAAGCATTACAGCATAATCTGCATCACCGACAGCAACCTCAGTAAAATTTTCAGGTGTTACCAATAGTGCTTCATCCAATGTAAAAGCATCGGCGCTATCACGCGGCAATATAATAATGCGATAACTACTGATACCCTGCGTGATTGAAGGCGCATCGAATTTAACGCGCACATCTTCACCGGTGCCGGTATTGTTTAAATCAGATAATGTAACATTTAATGGCATCTGCACCGTATTCACCAAAGAGAATTTTGCTGATGGCACAGACAATAAAGGCAAATAATTATTCGCCATGATATTTACTGCCATCAATTTATAATTCACACCTTCAACAATAGGGTCGCCATTGCTGTCGAGAAGTATGCCGCTGAAATTACCGGAATACACATCACTGCCATCGGGAATAATTTCAACATAACGATCAGGCGATAACGAAGCAGCGATGTCAGGCGTCATATCATTGACATCCGCCGTAGGCACACAAAAAATACGATACGATGCGATATCAGCCTGGTCAACGGCTGCGTTGAAAGAGAATGCAAGGTCGGCAGTTGTTTCTGTAATTCCTGCATCTCCTACAGATACCCAACTTATTTTATAATCGCGAACCTGGGCTGTGAGCGGTGTTTCGGGATTTAATTCATAGGCATAATCCAACAATGTAATGCCACTGTCAGCGCTGACATTTAAACGTATCCACCCATAGTGATAAGCGCCATCGGTGAATAATCTGAAGCCGGCAAAATGATCGGTAGTTTCATTCCAGTAACCACCGCCAAATGCAGCGTAATTAGATTCAGAATAGATGAAAAAAAATCGTCGCGAATATAATGCTGCTTTTTCCAATTGAAAATTCAACGCATTATCTATAACATCACCGTCATTCAATAATGCCACATCTGTGAAAAAGATTGCCGTTGCACCATCGATATAGGTAGAAAATGGCATTCCCGAATACGTTACAGGAATTGATTGGTAAAGAAATGCAACACTATTACTGCCGAGAGGGTTAATGCGGAGTTTTAATTCCGGTGGCGCGAATGTGGCGAAAATATCAGTGTCAAAAATCAGCTTAAAATCTACACTGCCATCATTATCCATATCGAGTTCATATTCGTCGAGATAAGTGGTAGTGTCAGGATCAACATCAACATATACTACCTGAGCATCAGCAATTGCAGGGAGTCCGATAAATGCGAGCGACAGAGCAGAATACTCCAGCAATTGAGCGGAACGATCTTTTTTCTTTTGTCGCATGGTTTAAAATTACAAAAACGACATGATGATGTAATTGCAAGCCGCACAAATCCGCGACTTTATTAATCATTCAAAGATATACTAGAAATCGCCGAGCGTTTCTGTGAGCTGTGCCATGGCTTTTTCAAGCTGTTCCTTGTTAGGAGCGATGCCATGCCATTCGTGACTGCCCATCATGAAATCAACCCCTGCACCCATGGCAGTTTTCATCAGGATCATCACAGGCTTACCTTTTCCGGTGCGCGATTTCGCTTCATGCAAGGCAGCAACAACAGATGCCATATCATTGCCTTTTTCAAGCATTACGATATCCCAGCCGAAAGCAGAGAATTTTGCATGCAGATCGCCGAGATCCATCACCTTTTTGGTAGGACCATCAATCTGCTGACCGTTCCAATCAACAGTGCAGATGATATTATCAACTTGCTTGTGAGAGGCAAACATGGCGGCTTCCCATATCTGACCTTCCTGCAATTCGCCATCGCCATGGAGGGTAAACACCAGATGCGGGTCGTTATTCAACTTCTTGGAGAGCGCAGCACCAATACCCACACTCATTCCCTGACCCAGCGAGCCTGAAGCCATGCGAATACCCGGCAAGTGCTCGGCGGTGGTAGGATGTCCTTGCAAACGCGTATTCAGCTTGCGGAAAGTATTGAGTTCAGCCACCGGGAAGTAACCGCTTCTGGCGAGCACGCTATACCATACCGGCGAGATATGACCATTGCTAAGGAAGAACATGTCTTCACCGGAGCCGTTCATATTAAACTTGGGGTCGTGCTGCATCACATCGAAATACAGCGCCACCAAAAAGTCGGTGCATCCCAATGAGCCCCCCGGGTGACCGCTTTGGCAGTTGTACACCTGACGAACAATATCTCTGCGCACCTGAGATGCGATTTTTTCCAATTGCTGTATATCGGCCATGTAAAAGCTTAAGTTTCGGCAAAGATAAGGCATTCCCCAAAAGGCGCTTTGCACAGGTGTGGGTAGGGCGATGGCAAAACTACCCGCAAGGCCAATCGCGAAATGTGACATCACAAATACCAGGAAAACAAGCTGCTAATAGCCGGAAGTGTTGAAATATGGGCATTTTCACTTTAAATTTTACAGAATTTGTGACATGCGGGGATTAACGGTTTTCCGTGAATGGGGAATGCTGATGGAAGTGCAAATTTGTAAGCAATAGGTCGCTTAAAAATTAACATTTGTTTCGCTTTAACAGATGATTTGGGGTGCTTGGCGAAATTGGGTTGCGGCTATAAGTAAGTTAGCGGCAACTCTAATTTGACACTAAAACCGAGACATAAGAACATTTATATTTGAAAACTTAATCTTAAATGCAATGGCAAAGCAAGGAGACAAAATCACAAACGCACGGACAGGACAACAAATGATTTTCCTTCAAACAGGAAAGGAAACAAATGGACAACTATTGGAAATCGAATCTTTCAATCCTAAATCGGACATGAGAGAGCCAATGCATGTTCATCCTAAACAAGAAAGTTCTGCTAAGGTAATTTCCGGGAAACTTCATTTCTTGGTCAATGGCAAGGAACAAATAGTTGGACCTGGTGAAAATATTGTAATACCTGCCGGTGCTCCACATTGTTTTTGGAATGAGGACGAAA
>JAIBBA010000140.1 GCA_019694895.1 Chitinophagales bacterium | reverse complement strand
TAAAGGAAAAGCAGATCCCAAACTGGCAACTCGCTTGTTGGAGGAGAAACTCAATGCCTGAACTATTTAATATTCAATACTGTTGATTTAATACAAATCTGAAAATGATTAACATAAACATGAAAATATTAAGTTTGATTTTATTGCCACTTCTGATCGGTGGTTTACTGAATTCCTGTGCATCACAAAAATCTGAGGCCTTCGAAATAAGCGGTGTGATCAAAGGCGCGGAAAATAAAAAGGTATTATTGGAAAGCATGACCTTTCCTGCAAACGGTCAGCCAAATTTTGTAGTAATAGATACTGCGTGGACAGATAATATAGGAAATTTTGAAATAAAAAACTACCTGCCGGAGCGCATGATATGCCGCATGACAATCGATGGCGATCAAATGAACTATTACATTTTATCTGTACATAATGAAAAAATAAAAATAGATGCCAGCTGGAAAGATCCGGGTAATCCGAAGGTTGAAGGTAGTTCTGCTACAAATTCATTATTCGGATTAATGGATGCGCTTCGCTCATTTGATACTGAAGCGGGTATGATGAATGATAGCTTGCGCACGCTAAAATCACTTGGCAAAGATTCTATTGTAGACGCCATTCTTGATGATATGAAATTGAACTACTTCGCAATTTTCAAGAATTATGTCGATACTACTACCGTAACTTCCAATGCAGTGCTTGCATTAGAATCTATGTATGATTTCGACTTCGATTATGTGAAGTCATACTACAACAAAGCGAAGAACTCTGCCGACTCATCTTCTGTATATCTCAAGGAAATGGGAGAGAAAATAACACTGCGTGAAGCTGAATTAGCCAATAGCATTGTAGGCAAACCTTTTATGGACGTTGAACAACCTGACCCAAAAGGAAACATGCGCAAATTGTCGGACCTGAAGGGCAAAGTGGTATTACTCGATTTCTGGGCTAGCTGGTGTGGCCCTTGCAGGCAGGAAAACCCTAATGTGGTAAAAGCATATAATAAGTACAAATCAAAGGGATTCACTGTTTTCAGTGTTTCACTTGACGATAATAAAAATAAATGGCTTGATGCTATCAAGAAAGATGGCCTGATATGGGAAAACCATGTTTGTCTGCTAGATCAGAAGAACAATAAAGCAGCGTCGGATTATCGTGTGACCGGAATTCCGATGTCGTTTCTGATAGATCAGAATGGTATTGTGATAGCAGAAAACTTACGTGGAGGAGCATTGGAGAAAAAGCTGGCAGAATTACTTCCTGACTGACGCTTGTCTGTTGATATAATATTGAAAGAGCCTTCTGAAAATGGAAGGCTTTTTCTTTTTCTTTGGAGGCAAGATTCCAGCTGCCCTATCCTCCCGCTTTTTCCTCCGGGCGAATACAATAAATATAATAACCGCTGCAATAAACGGAAGAAATACAAAAAATAGAAAAGCCGCAACAATTATCTGTATGCTCATTCCTTAAAGCCCCTGTTAGTAACTGTTGATTACGTAAATTCTCAAAGGTATTTGAAATTGAAATTCGGTTTAAGCGATTTCAATACGTAGAACATGAGTTTGATAATATTTTCAACATCATCCTTATGCACGGATTCAACTGTAGTATGCATATACCGCAATGGCAGCGCAATCAAGCTTGTAGGTACTCCACCATTCGAATAGGCAAATGCATCTGTGTCCGTACCTGTCGATCTTGAGGCGAAATCGCGTTGATATGGTATTTTATTGGCATCAGCTGTATCCTGCATCAATTGAAGCAGTTTGTTGTGGACAGAAGGGCCTTTTGTAAGTACAGGACCTCTTCCAACCTTAATATCACCTTCAAGCGTCTTGGAGATCATCGGTGTATTGCTATCATGCGTTACATCGGTAACGATAGCTACATGTGGCTTAATTGTTTGCGCCATCATTTCTGCACCGCGAAGTCCAACTTCTTCTTGCACACTATTTACAATATATAAAGCAAAAGGCAATTTCACCTTCTGTTCTTTTATCATTCTTGCTACCTGAGCGATCATAAATCCGCCGATGCGATTATCTATTGCGCGGCCCACATAATAATTATTCATCACGAAGAAATCATCATCGAAAGTAATAGGATCGCCAATGCGCACGCCCATTTTTTCAATATCTTTTTTCGATGTACAACCAAGGTCGAGGAAGATATTTTTCATATCAGGCGTTTCTTCCTTTCCCATGCGTGTATGAATAGCAGGCCAACCGAAAACACCTTTCACCACACCGGAAGCAGTATGGATATTTACTCGTTTACTTGGTGCAATAATATGATCGCTGCCGCCAATTCTACCCACATAAATAAAACCGTCTTCGGTAATATATTGAACAGCCCATCCGATTTCATCAGCATGTGCTTCGATTACTACGCGAAAGGGAGCTGTCGGATTAATAATGGCTGCAACGCTTCCGTAATTATCGACAATATGATCATCGACGAAAGGTTTAATATAATTAAGCCAGATTTTTTGACCTGCAGCTTCGTGACCTGTAGGTGAAGGATTATTAATATAGCTGCGCAGAAAATCTATTTCCTTGTCGCCAATCAGTGATGTTTTGCGTTTAGAGTTAGCCATGAATAATAAAGACTTAATTTACAATGGAATATTGCCGTGCTTTTTTCGTGGAAGCACTGCCACTTTATTCTTCAACATATCCAATGAGCGGATAATTCGGATACGTGTTTCCGAAGGTTTTATCACCTCATCCACAAAACCGCGGAATGCGGCGCGATATGGATTTGCAAAGGTTTCGGTATACTCATCAATTTTCTCCTGCAATTTCGCATCGCGATCTGCAGCATCTTCAATTTCTTTTTTGAAAATGATCTCAGCAGCACCTTTTGGTCCCATAACGGCAATTTCTGCCGATGGCCAGGCAAAATTCATATCGGCACCAATATGCTTGCTGTTCATTACATCATATGCGCCACCATATGCTTTACGTGTAATAACGGTAATGCGAGGTACTGTTGCTTCACTGAAAGCAAAGAGCAATTTCGCACCATTGGTAATAATGCCTCGCCATTCCTGATCGGTGCCCGGTAAGAATCCCGGAACATCTTCAAAAACAACCAGTGGAATGTTAAAACAATCGCAGAAACGCACAAAACGCGCCGCTTTTCTACTGGCTTCGATATCTAATACACCGGCTAATACTGCGGGCTGATTAGCAACAATACCGATACTCTTTCCTGCAACTCTGGCAAAGCCAACAACAATATTTTCAGCATACGTTTCATGCACTTCGAAAAAGCTGTCGACATCAGCCACTTCAGTAATCACCTCGCGAATATCATAAGGGTGATTTGGGTTTTCGGGCATAATACGATCCAATGCTGGACGCAACTCATCACCCATTGTGTATGGATAAACCGGAGATTCCTCTTCGCAATTCTGAGGAATGTAGGATAGCAGTCTTTTTATTTTCTGGATACAATCGAGGCCATTTGCAGCGGTGAAATGCGATACACCACTTTTTGAACCATGTGTAACGGCTCCACCGAGATCTTCACTGGAAACTTCTTCATGTGTAACTGTTTTCACCACGTTAGGTCCGGTTACAAACATATACGAGGTGCGTTCCACCATCAAAATGAAGTCTGTAATGGCAGGAGAATACACTGCTCCGCCGGCACAGGGGCCCATGATTGCAGAAATCTGAGGGATCACACCACTGGCGAGGGTATTGCGGTAAAAGAGATCGGCATAGCCACCAAGAGAGTTGACACCTTCCTGGATGCGCGCTCCGCCACTGTCGTTCAATCCGATAACGGGAGCGCCGTTCTGCATGGCAAGATCCATGATCCGACAAATTTTTTCGGCATGAGTCTCGCTCAAACTGCCTCCAAACACCGTAAAATCCTGGGCATAAACATACACCAAGCGGCCATTTACCTTGCCATAGCCGGTTACAACACCATCGCCATAGAATTGTTGTTTTTCCATGCCGAAGTCGGTACTGCGGTGCACCACCAATTGCCCGATCTCCTCAAAGGTGCCTTCATCCATCAAGAGATGAACGCGTTCACGCGCTGTCAGTTTTCCTTTTTTATGTTGAGATGCAATACGTTCGGCACCTCCTCCAAGCAGGGCTTCAGCCTGCATACCATGTAATCGTTTGATCTTATCCTCCACGGGCATTTCAGTTTCAGCCCGAAAAATACTAAACCTTAGCCATACGAAGCGATAATAATGACCATTATCACCAATTGTTTTAGGGAACATTTGAGGTTAATTTTTGTTACAATGGCTTATGGCACTGCGAATCGCATGGTTCCCAAGGCCGAAATCCTTACTTTTGCAATTGAAATGATGACAAGATTATTTGCCGTATTTGCCTTCCTCCTCATGCTTACATCAGTACAGCAATTAGAAGCACAAATACCCGGGATTACTATTAGCGGAACATTATTGGATTCAACAAATGCCAAACCTCTTGAGTACGGCACGATAACTATAAAACATCCCGGCGATTCAACCATAATTACCGGAGTTTTATCCGATGAAGCAGGAAAATTCAAAATTCAGGTAGCTACTCCGGGCAAATATGAATTGCAATTGTATTACGTAGGCTATAAAAGGAAGATATTACCCCTCGATATCACACCCGGAAATCCATTTACTGATCTTGGAAAAATAACTTTAGCAGCTGATGGGGGATTACTGGATGTGGTTGAAGTAACAGCTGAAAGGGGATATTTTCAAGGCAGCATAGATAAGAAGGTATATAATATTGAAAAGGACATCATCGCTTCGAATGGTTCAGCGTCAGATGCATTGCAGACCATTCCGAGTGTAGTGATAGATATTGATGGTAATATCAGTCTTAGGGGTAGCGAAGGTGTACGCATTTTTATTGATGGTAAACCAAGCGGCATAGCAGGTTCAAATATGAATGCCATTCTGGAGCAGATTCCGGCAAATACCATAGAGAGTATTGAAGTAGTCACCAACCCCTCTGCACGATATGATGCTGAAGGAAATTCCGGTATCATCAATATTGTGTTGAAGAAAAATAAAAAAATTGGGCTGAACGGAAATATTACTGCAGGTGTATCAACATCACCGCGGTATGAAGCAGGTGCCTCGTTGAACTATCGCAATAAAAAAGTGAATATTTATTCCAATTATTCATTCACGCACGATGACCGTGATGGAGAGTCATATACTTATCGGAAGACATTTGAGGAAGATACCATTTCCTACCTTCTTTCAAATGGCTCAAGTAATAATATTTCCAATATGCACATGGCGCGCGCCGGAATCGATTATTACCTCACAGATCACACAACACTAGGCGTGAGCGGCAGTTGGCATGGCAATGCAGGATCGAACACCGGATTAGTTGATTACTCCTTTCTAAACATTGACAGCACATTAACAAGCACCAGTAAGCGCACAACTTCCGGAACCAATAATGGCATTGGATGGAATGGTGGTGCTACCATCAGGCATACCTTCAAAGATCCTAAACATGTATGGTCAGCTGAAGCATATTATGCCAGCGGTAGCAGTGATGATTCAACATATTATGCCGAAGATTTTTATGACGCTACACCGGCCTTTTGGTATAGCCTCGTACCTCAAAATATTAGCCGACCTAACAAGAACATTGACATCACTGCACAATCAGATTATGTGCGACCATTTAAGAATGGTAATCAGTTCGAAACAGGTATAAAATATACACAAGAGAAAAAAGATAACACATTCTACAGCGAATCTTTTTATAGCATTGGTGCAGATCCTGCAAGCTGGAATGCAGACGATTCATTAAATAATCAATTCATATACAATGAGGATGTTATTGCAGGTTATTTGATTTGGAATGGCACATTCAAAAAGAAATTCGGATATCAAATTGGCTTGCGTGCCGAACAAACATATACCTTGTCGCAACTGATTACAACCGATGAAGATTTCACACATGATTATTTTGGATTATTTCCAAGTGCGCATGTTCGCTATGCAGTTGATGAAACTATGGAATTCTCGGCAAGTTATAGTCGACGTATTGACAGACCGAATGCCTGGTTTCTAAATCCATTTCGCGATTATTCAGATCCTTATAGTTTTCGCCAGGGCAATCCATTTTTAGATCCTGAGTATGAAAACTCGTATGAAATTGGTTTTGAGAAGGAATTCAAAAAACATTCACTTACAGCATCATTGTATTACACCAAAACATTGAATGAAATTTCACCATATATCACAGTAACTCCCGAAGGTGTATCATACATGACCTTCCAGAATTACAATGATGAATCGAAATACGGATTTGAGCTGGTAACGCGTGATGAGTTCTTTAAGTGGTGGAATATGACCGGTAGTTTCAATTTCAACCAAACGCTTGTTAACGCTGAAAATTTAGAAGCCGGACTTACAAATAACCAATTCACTTACAATATCCGACTCATGCATATGTTTGCGGTGTATAAGCAAACCAGTCTGCAATTGACCATGAGTTACAATACACCATGGACCTTCGCGCAAGGCGAGTCAAACGCGATTTATTTTATGGATGCAGGTGTCAAATCCGATTTCTTCCAAAATAAATTAAGTGTGAACGTGAATTTCAGTGACATTTTCAATTCCAGAAAATGGAGCGGTGTGAGCGAGGGAACGAATTTCTATTCCGAATATTCACGCAAACGTCAATCGCAAATATTAAGTCTCAAGCTAACTTACAAATTCGGCCAGCAGGATAACAGCCGTCGACGTGGTAACAGAGGAATGGATGAGAATTACGATGGTGGTGTAGATATGTTCTGATGATTATTTGACCATATCCACCAGACATTCAACAAACAGGTCGCTGTCGTTCAGGCTTTCAACAAGTTGCACTTTTTCACCGCCCAAATGACGGAATTCCGTATCGTATTCGACGCCTATTTCATAAATCGTTTCCAGGCAATCGGCAACAAAGGCAGGACTGAACACTAACAATTTCTTTTTGCCTTCCGCTGCAAGACTAGTAATTGTTTCGGAGGCGTATGGCTGAATCCATGGTGTTTTACCTAATCTACTTTGAAAGCAGGTAGTTATCTTGTCTGTAGGCAGATTTAGTGCCGACGCAATAAGTCTCGTTGTTTGAAAACATTGCGCCCGATAACACAAGGCATTGTCTTTATGCATGACATCACAACATCCTTCTGCCAAACACGCATTTCCATTTGCCGCCTTGTGTATTTGTCTTTCAGGAACGCCATGATATGAAAACAAAAAATGATCGTAGTCCTGTAATTGATATGTTGATGCTATTTGCGTAATCGCTTGAATAAACTTGGGATGATCATAAAACGGACCGGTAAAATGCAGATCAGGAATGCTTTGCCACTTGCTGACAATTGCCATTACATGCTCAACAACAGAACCATTTGTAGCAGATGCATATTGCGGAAATAAAGGAACCACAGTGATATGAGTACATCCCTGGTTGGCGAGCAATTGCAATCCGCTTTCTATTGACGGATTTTTATATCGCATGGCAAGTACTACCGAATAGTTATCGCCGAGTGCAGTTGCAATTTTTTGATGAAGTTTTTTGCTATAAACTAATAATGGTGAACCCTCATCGGTCCATATTTTTTTATACAGCGCAGCACTTTTAGGGGCACGAAAAGGGGCAATGATACCACGCACCAATAAATTTCGTGGAATGGCGGGAATATCGATTACTCGCGGATCAAGCAAAAATTGCTTCAAGTAGCTGCGCACATCTGCTGTTGCCGGAGAATCAGGGGTGCCAAGATTTACTAACAGAATGCCTTTCTTTTTCATCATATTGCCATTGCAAAGGTAAATGGATAAACACGAAAAATTGAAAGAGGTTCTATTACAAGAATGATTATTGCTTGATCACTGCAATAGTTGATTGTTTATTATCTGATTGCAGCTGCAAGAAATACA
>JAIBBA010000139.1 GCA_019694895.1 Chitinophagales bacterium | reverse complement strand
ACTCACCACTCACCACTCACCACCCTCACCACTCACCACTCACACTTGCTTCGCTACCGTCTTATTCTTCAGGCGATTGAGCACTTTTTCCCATAAAATCTCGTAAGGAATTATTTCCCATTCATTCACGATATTGTTTCCACTCGGATCGCCGGCCATCATTTTGCGTAAATATTTCTGGGCCATTTGTTTGGTGCGGTCGAATACAAAATCTTCCTTCACCATGGTGAGCAACATTTTCAGGAAGCAGCTGCTGCGATAAGCATCGTCTTTTCGCAGGTAGCGACTGCAATAAACATTTAGCGCTTCAGAGCGGTTGATGATACCGGAGTATTCTCCTTTTTCGAGCATGTATAAAATCTGAATCACGAGGATGGATACATTGTATCCGCGTTTATCCTTGCTGAAGTTTGGTACCTCATTGAGGAATTTCAACAAGCGGAATTTGCGTTTCGTAGCATCCGTTGCCAACAGGTCGCGATCGAGATTTTCTGTTTCGAAGATGTAGTTGATATAAGCTTCGAATATTTTCCATTTCTCCTTGCGCTCATCTCCTGTGTACATGAAGCGCGGGTGATTGATTACTTTAATGAAAATGGCTGCTGCGTTGATATAGTTCTCGGTATGCATGGCCAGCAGGAAATAATATTCGAGGAAAACAAACCAGTTATTACTTCCTTCCTGCACCAATTCAAGACACTTTTCAGCATTGCGTTTTCCATTGTCGTAATCACGCAATTGCAGATATGCACTTATTTTGATGAGTGCGAGATTGGCGAGTTTTATCTTTTGATTGAAGTTGGGATTACTCTCCAGATAATTTTCTGCCTCTTCACATACGCGAATAGTTTCCTTAAACTGCCCTTTAATTTGTGTACCTATGATCCAAATCTGATAGCGCATATAATGCAATTGATAGCTATCAGTTTGTTTAATGAGTTTGTTTACTTCATCAAGCGATTTATCGGCAAGCGCTTTTAGTTCCGGATCACTGTAACCGGCGGCGGCGAAATTGATACTCAGCTGTTGATATAATTCCTCCGAACGTATCTCAAAGCCCATGTCGCGCAATGCCTTGTGGGTGAGGTCGGCATAATAATCGTATTCATTATCATCTCCACTAAGGCTGGCGTTGCTCATCAGGATGCGCGCACAATTGAGGATCATATCTGTGATCCTGTAGGTTTGCGCTACACTGAGTGTTTTGGTGGCAATTTTTATTGCCGAGCTGCGGGCGCCACTCGAAAGCAGTATCCTGATCTGTGCCCAGTTCTTATTACAGGAATAGTTTGCACGGTGATAATCCGAAAATGACGGATCGTTGCTGTCGAGAAAAAACAATGTATTCAACAAACGCTTAGAGAAGCGCGACTTTAACTGACGATACTTGTCATCTAATGGCGAGGTTTCATACAGTATCGAAGCCGCCTCTTCATCGGTGGTAAATCTGTCGTTGACCAACCCTTCGTAAAATTCATTGAACTTGCTGTCGCGCTTATTCAACAGACTTTTATCGAAGATCTCAATTTTAGAGATCCGTTTCTTTGTCACAATCTTGGAGATCTCAATCAGGTTTTTCATCGGGTTGTCCGGGTTATCTTGTGTGTGATAATTGGTTAAATCCTTGGTTTTGTTGAGTTTCGTGCGAATGGCTCCAAACATTCATGTCACAAATTACCCTACAATACCACAAACAAATATGAATATTTAACCGCATATTCGCAACAAGTTATCCACCATCTATGCCGATTTACGCGGTTATGGGACAGTATTCCGATTGCAAAAATGTCACAAAAAAATAATAAATTGTAATTTTAAAACCGATAAATAAGGCATTTAGCGCGAATAATCGGTTATAACCGCTTAATTAATCATGTCACAAAATGTCATTTGCTGAAAATGATTTACCCATTCATCTGGTTACTTTTGATTTGTTTATTTGACAGCCTTTTAAATAATACAGCGTATGACAACTTTTACACTACCGAATTTTCCCGTTCAGGCCATCGTGATCGTAGACCTGGACGAGCTATAGAAAGACAGTTGGTTTGTTTCATAAATTAGGTTCACGACCGAAAGGAGGCGCAAGCCTCCTTTTGTGTTTTATGGCCTGTCACAAATGATTTACCTACTCCATAAAACAACAATAGCCTCATCAAGAGGCTATCGCGTATATTTTGTTGCTCGTCGTTTATCAGGAGGCAATTTTCAATAAACTGAGCTTCGACTGGTTGAACTTTTGCTGCGCCACTTCTAATGTCAGATGAAATACCTTGGCATCGGGTGATGACGGCAAATCAAACATCGCGTCTGTCAGCAAGGCCTCGCAAATACTGCGCAGTCCGCGGGCGCCGAGTTTGAACTCAATAGCCTTATCTACAATAAAATCTAAAACGGCATCGTCAACCTTCAATTCAATGCCTTCGAGCAGGAACAATTGTTCATATTGCTTGATGATGGCATTTTTCGGGGTGATGAGAATGGCGCGCAGGGTAGTAGCATCCAGTGGATCGAGGTGGGTTAAAACCGGCAGTCGGCCTATTAATTCCGGAATCAATCCGAATGCTCTCAAGTCCTGAGGAGCAATATATTGTAACAGATTTTCACGGTCTACAGCCGTTTCATCCTCATTGCGCTTGAACCCTATCAATTGGGTTGCCGTGCGACGTGCAATGATCTTTTCAATACCATCAAAAGCGCCTCCGCAAATGAACAGGATGTTCTGGGTATTGATCTTTACCATCTTCTGCTCAGGGTGCTTACGGCCGCCTTGAGGCGGAACCATCACTTCAGTCCCTTCAAGCATCTTTAACAATGCCTGCTGAACTCCTTCGCCCGAAACATCGCGTGTAATACTTGGATTGTCTCCTTTGCGCGCTATTTTATCGATCTCGTCGATATATACAATACCTTTTTCTGCCGCCGAAACGTCGTAGTTGCAAACCTGTAATAACCTGCTCAGGATACTCTCTACATCTTCACCCACATATCCGGCTTCGGTAAACACCGTCGCATCAACAATGGTAAAAGGCACATTCAGGAATTTGGCAATAGATCGCGCCAGCAAAGTCTTTCCTGTACCTGTGCGACCAACCACCATAATGTTCGATTTCTCAATCTCCACATCTTCAAGCGGCTTTTGATTCAGTCGCTTATAGTGGTTGTAAACTGCCACCGAGAGTATCTTTTTCGCCTCGTCCTGGCCAATTACATAGGTATCCAGAAACTCTTTAATAGAGCGAGGTTTCATCGAATTGGTCAAAGCGAATTTATAGCGCTTTACCGGTTGCATCAGCTCTTCATCTACCATTTGCTGTGCCTGTGCTACACAGTTTTCGCAAATATGTCCCTCTTGTCCGGCGATGAGAATGCGCACATCCTCCTTCGGGCGAAGACAAAACGAGCAGTAAGCGGAGTCTTTCTTTTTCATTCCGTAAGGCGTTATAGATCAAAAGTACCCTGTTTCAGGGAATTTTATCAGCTTTTTTTCGGGTCGCGAACCAAAACTTCGTCGATCATACCGTAATCACGAGCCTCTTCGGCGCGCATCCAGTAGTCGCGATCGGAGTCTTTTTCCACCTTATCGAATGGTTGTCCGCTGTGCGAGCTGATGATATTATACAGTTCCTGCTTGAGTTTCAGGATTTCTTTCAATGAAATCTCCATATCGCTGGCCTGACCTTGTGCACCACCCATAGGCTGGTGGATCATCACGCGTGAGTGACCCAAAGCTGAGCGCTTGCCCTTTGTTCCGGCACAAAGCAATACTGCGGCCATAGAGGCGGCGATACCGGTACAAATAGTTGCTACATCGGGTGTAACATAGTGCATGGTATCATAAATTGCCAATCCCGAATACACAACACCACCGGGACTGTTGATATAGATTTGAATATCGCGCTTTGCATCAACACTCGACAAAAAGAGGAGCTGTGCCTGCACAACATTGGCTACATAATCATCGATACCTGTTCCCAGGAAGATGATACGGTCCATCATCAAACGTGAAAACACGTCGAGAGCCTGCGCATTCAGCTGGCGCTCTTCAATGATGTAAGGAGTCAAATTGGTAACATGCATGCTGCTGACATTCATATAGCTGTCGAGCGCATTGCTGCTCATACCAAGATGTTTAATCGCGTACTGACGGAATTCGTTAGGATGCATATGTTTCTTCAGTTTTTTTGTTCATTTCCTGGAATGCTTCCAGCGTTATTGATTGTTCTTCAACTGCTACATAACCACGCAATGCTGCAAAAAATTTCTTTTGAGCCACGCGGTCGTGCATATTTTCAACAAACTGCTTGTCCTTGAGCTGCGATCCCAGCACATACTGGATGAAATCATCGCCCAACTGAGCATAGCTGCGGGCAACGGTAGCTGTGGCTTCTTGCACAATCTCCTCATTGCTCACTTCGATCTGATGTGTCTGCTGCACCTTGCGGTAAATCAGCGACTGTTTCAGGCGGGTGATGAATTCAGTGAATTCTTTTTCAAAGTCTTCTGCTTCCTCACTTTTTCTGTTGGCCTGCACGTACCATTTCCTAAGGAAGACATCGGGAAGTGGCACATTGGTTGTATCCATCAGATAAGTGAAGATATTATTTTCGAGGTTGACATCAGTCATTTGGTCGTTATACAATTCGATGGCTCCGCGAATTTGATTGCGCAGTTCATCCATATTGGTAACCGGACCTACCTCTTTAGATACTTCTGTAAAGAACGCTTCATTGATCTCAGCATCGAATAAACGTGCAATGCGGTCGATGCGGAAACTAAAGGCAGGATTGAAATCTTCAAGCTGCGCCTCAGTCACTTCACCCATCTGCAGCACATTTTTCGCTACACGCACTTTGTCGCCTTTGAAGACGGAGAAGATATCCATAATATTTTTCGTCTCTCCACTTTTTGCTCCCAGGAAGACATCTTTCTGATCGTCGTTGAGCATTTGCAGATTGAAATAGGTATCTACATGCATGCCACCTTCCTGTTCACTGCCATCGTCGTTGAGTTGATGTGCATGTGCATATACTACATCATTTTCTTCAATGCTTTCCACATCCTTGCGTTCGCCATATTTGCGTTGCATGCGTTCTACCTCCTGATCGATCTCAGCTTCCGTAGCCGGAATGCGGTAGCGGGTAAAGGCTGCGGCATTTCGCAATACGCTTTCTACCTCAACCTCAGGTTGTACACCAACTTCATAGCTGAACTCGTATGATTTATTACTGTTGTAGTCGACACCCAAATCTTTATTTACAGGCAACGCATCGCCAAGTAATTCATGATTATTTGTTTTGAGCCAATTGTTCATTTGCTCGTTCACTAACTTGTAAAGTTCATCCAGTATTACAGATTCACCGTACATTTTACGAATCATTCCTGCAGGCACATGTCCGGGGCGAAAACCGGGTACTTGTGCTTTTTTACCGATTTCTTTCAGGGCCTTTTCGAATGGCTCCTTATAATCTGCATGGTCGAGGGTGATATGCACAATGTGGTGCTGACTGCCTAAGTTTTCTACGTTAACGTTCACTGCTTTGGATTGAAATGGTTATGATAAGATCTTTTCGGAAGCTTTAACCACAAAGGCGGATTTCCGGTTCCCGGAGGTGGTGCGGGTGGAGGGACTCGAACCCCCATGCCTTGCGGCGCCAGATCCTAAGTCTGGTATGTCTACCAATTTCACCACACCCGCCTTCGCTTAGCCCTGAAAAAGGAATGCAAAGGTAGGAAAAAAAAGGGAATGGGAATGTGAAAATGTGGGAATGTGGGAATGTGGGAATGTGAGAATGTGGGAATGTGAGAATGCTTGCCTCGCTGCAGGCGGGTTCGGCAGTGTGGAGGACGCTGAGGGTGCTGTGAAGGAGTATCACACACCACTACTCACCACTCACCACTCACCATTCACCCTACAATCTCACTCAATTCGAGCCATCGCAATCCTTTTTCATCGAGTGCTTCATTGATGGCGGCGAGCTCGGTGGTCACCTCGAGGAGCTTGACGTGGTCGGCGGCTACTTCGATAAGCCGGGCTTCGAGTTGCAACTTCTGTATCTCGAGTTCCGGGAGTTCTTTGGATAAAAGTTCGAACTCTCGCTTTTCGTTGAAGGTGGGTTTTCGCTTGGCAGTGACAACCACAGGCTCCTGGATCGACGATCTTTCAGATTGTTTTGTGATGGTCGATGTTGAAGATTCCGCCACCGGATCCGGACCTTGCTTTTGCTTGCGCTGTAATTCGTCTTGTGCATCGCGCCACTCGGTGTAGTTTCCGGGAAAATCGCTGATGACGCCATTGCCTTCGAAAACAAATACGTGATCTACCAAGCGATCCATAAAATAACGGTCGTGAGAAACGATCAGCAGGCAACCCTTGAAATCTGCAAGGAATTCTTCGAGAATGCTCAGCGTCAGGATGTCGAGATCATTCGTAGGTTCATCTAAGATGAGGAAGTTTGGATTTTTGATGAGGATGGTCATCAGGTATAACCTGCGTTTTTCGCCACCACTCAATTTACTCACAAACGTATATTGCGTTTCGGGCGGAAACTGAAACTTGGTAAGTAATTGCGCTGCACTGAGCTTAGATCCATCGGCGAGTGGAATGAATTCGGCGATGTCTTTCACTACTTCGATCACGCGTTTGTCTTCCTTCAACACCATTCCCGACTGCGAGTAATAACCATACACCACGGTCTCGCCGGTAGTGATCTTTCCTGCATCCGGTTTTTCGAGTTCCATGATCAGGTTGAGGAATGTGGTTTTTCCCATTCCATTCTTCCCAATGATGCCGATCTTGTCGTATTGCTTGAATAAATAGGTGAACTGCTCTACAATTTTCAGAGTGCCAAATGCTTTTGACACTTTGATCATCTCAAGGATCTTGCCGCCCATGCGTGTCATTTTTACATCGAGGGTGAGGGCTTCCTGCTTTTGTTTTCCTTTTGCTTTTTCGGCGATCTCATCGAACGCATCCAGGCGCGATTTGCTTTTGGTGGTGCGGGCTTTGGGCATGCGGCGCACCCATTCCAACTCGCGACGATAGGTATTGCGCACCTTCTCTAATTCAGCTGCTTCCACCATATCGCGATGCGCTTTCTTTTCTACATAGAGCGAATAATTTCCACGATAACTAAAAACTTTTCCATTCTCTAATTCAATGATCTCATTGCACACGCGATCGAGAAAATATCTATCGTGCGTTACTAACAATAAAGTGATATTCCTCGATGTCAGATACTCTTCCAGCCACTCCACCATTTCAATATCAAGGTGGTTGGTAGGCTCATCAAGTATCATCATATCCGGTTCTTCTATCAGTAATTTGCTCAGCGCGATACGTTTTTTTTGTCCACCACTCAAAGTGCTCACCTTCTGATCAAGCTCGGTGATATTGAGGTGACTGAGTATCTGTTTGATACGCAATTCATAATCCCAGGCATTAAGCGCATGCATCGCATCGTGTGCGCGTTCGAGAGCGGTTGATGTTTCTTCGTTGAAATGATGTTCCTGAGCCATCAAGGCTTCTTCGTATGCCCGGATTGCGCGGATGGAAGGGGAGTCGCCACTCAGCACATTATCGATGATACTGAGCGACTCATCGAGCATCGGATCCTGCTCTAAAATACCCAGGGTGATACTCTTATGCACAGAAACTTTACCGGCGTCGGCAAAGTCTTTTCCTGTCAACACTCTCAACAACGTGGTCTTTCCGGCGCCATTTCTCGCCACCAGCGCCACTTTCTGACCCCTATTGATCGTAAACGAAATATTATCAAATAACACCTTGGTGTCGTATGTCTTGGATAAACCCTCTGCCTGCAAATAATTCACGCGGCAAAGGTAGGGAATGTGGGGGGATAGGGTGGGGAATTAGCAATTGAAGGATTCCAAAATTCTATTGCAATAATTGAAAGCTAAATTGGAGCTCGGC